>CAZVNU010000007.1:4526-18394 GCA_964628335.1 uncultured Phycisphaeraceae bacterium | reverse complement strand
CTACGGCATCTTCCAGGCGGTGCAGATCGCCGCCATCATCGCGCTGCGCGAGGGTGACAAATTCGTGGACCAGCAGGCGCAAGTCTATGGCAAACGCAGTGAAATGCTGGTTGAGCGTCTGCGCAAGTTCGGCTGGCAGGTCGAGAAGCCGCGCGCCAGCATGTTCGTGTGGGCCAAGGTCAAACCCGAGCATTTGGCGCCCTACGGCGGTTCGACCATCGATTTCTGCCTGGCGATGGTGGAAAAGGCCGATGTGGCCCTGACGCCCGGCGCTTCGTTCGGTCCCGGCGGCGAGGGGTTCGTGCGGCTGGCGGTGGTGGAGAACGAGCAGCGCATCCGGCAGGCGATGGCGTCGCTGGCCAAGGCGTTGGGCGAAAAACATTGAAAACACGAAGCATTCCGAACAAAAAACGCCAAGCCATTCGGCTTGGCGTTTTTTTCGGGTGTCATTTTCCAATGCAGAATTCTGAAAAAACCTTGCCGATGATTTCATCCGGGGTCAGGGTGCCGCCCAAGCCGGCCAAGGCGTTGAGCGCACCGCGCAAATCATGGGCCACCCATTCAATGGCGGGCATCGCACGGTTTTGGCGGTGCGGGGCCAAGGTGGCGCGGGCGGCGTTGAGGCTGGCGACCGCTTCACGCAGGGCCGCTTCATGGCGGGGTTGCAGGGTCAGTTCATCGGCGCCGGCGGATTGACGGCGGGTTTTCAAGGCGGCGGCAATGGCTTGGCGCAATTCGGGCAGGCCTTGGCGGGTCGGGGCGCAGATGGGCAGCGCCGGCAGCTTGCCGTCGCCAGCGCTGAGATCCGCCTTGGTCGTCACCCGCAGTGTCGGGCAATGAAACACCGGCCACGCCTCTTGAGGCGCGGTGGCATCATCCACTTCAATCACCACATCGGCCCGGCCGATGGCGGCTTGGGCCTGCTCCTGTGCGCATGCATCCAAGCGTGTTTGCGCTTCCTCCAGGCCGGCGATGTCCACCAAGACCACTTCTTCCCCGCTTGGCAGGCGCAGGTTTTCTTCCAAAGCATCGCGGGTGGTGCCGGGGGCGGCGTGGACGATGGCGCGGGTACGCTCCAGCAGGGCGTTGAACAGCGTGCTTTTGCCGGCGCTGGGGCGGCCCACCAGTACCACGCGGGGCAGGGCATCCAGCGTGCTCCAGGCGCGGCTGCGGGCGAGCAGGCCGGTCAATGCGCTTTCCAACTGCTCAAGCGCATGGTCCAAATCAGCCGGGGCGATGGGCACCACATCATCTTGGTCGGTGAAGTCAATGCCGGCCTCGACCAAGGCCAGGGCGCGGCCCAAAGCCGCCACTTGCGTTTCGGTTTGTTTGGCCAAAGCCCCTTTGCGCAAGGTGCCGGCGGCGCGCAGTTGCGCCTCGTTGTGGGCGTGGATGGTGGCGGCCACGCCCTCGGCCTGGGTCAGATCCATCTTGCCGTTTTGGAAGGCGCGAAAAGTGAATTCGCCGGCCTCGGCCAAGCGGCAATGACCGCCGGCGGTGGCGTGGCGCAGCAGCAGATTGAGCAAGGCCGGATTGCCGGGCACCTGCAGTTCGGCGCCGTCTTCGCCGGTGTAGGACGCCGGGGCCCTGAAACGGACCATCAGGGCGGGGATGGCCGGCAAGGGTGGCCGCAGGCGCACCGTGTGCATGCGGCGCACGGCGTCGGGGACGCTTTGCAGCAGTCGCGCCAGCACGGCGGCGGTATCCGGTCCGGACAAACGCAGCAGCCCGCGCGGACTGCGTCCGGGCGGGCTGCTGATGGCGATGAGGGTGTCAAGCGGCATGGACGCCTTCCATTCACTTCCAGCGCGATTGCGGTCCGCGCGGGAAGGGGTTTTGTTTCTTCAACGCTTCCTGCTCCTGCGGGCTAAGGGGCAGGGGCTTGCCGTCGCGCTTGGCTTCGGCCACGGCCTTGATGTGGGTCCAGCGTTGGGCCATTTTGTAGCGCCAGGTGCCGGGCTTGGGCTCGGCCTTGGCCGTTTTGGTGAGCAGGGTGCCGTTGGCCTTCATCTCGTTGATGTGGCGGCGCACGATCATGGAGTCCACGATGCCGGCCAGGGTGCTGGCGGTGATGTACAGGGTCAGGCCGCAGGGGGCCGAGTAGAGCATCAGGGGGAACATGACCAGGGTCATCACCTTCATCATGTTCTGCTGCATGCGCTGGTCGTCGGTGGTGGCCGGGGTCTGGGTGTACTTCATGTTGAAGTACATGACCACCGCCATCAGCAACGGCAGGATGTTGATCGCCGAGTAGTCGAACTGGATGATCTTGAGGTCGATCACATGCTGGCCCTCGGAGAACAGCACGATGAAGCGGTCCGACGACGACAGGTCACCCAGGAACTGCCAGACATGGCCGCCGAATTCGAAATTTTGGAACACACCCCAGAAGGCGGCTTCATGGCGCAGGGGGAAGGCGTAATACAGCATGGCGTAGAGCGCGGCCCAGATCGGCATCTGCAGGAACATCGGCAGGCAGCCCAGCACATTGGCGGGATTGATGCCTTTTTCGCGGTACAGGCGCATGGTCTCCTGCGAGAGTTTTTCCTTGTCGCCGGGGTACTTGTCCTTGACCTTTTGCAGTTCGGGCTGGATGGCCTTCATCTGTTCGCCGAACCGCATCATGCTGATTTGCGATTTTTTGGTCAAGGGGTGCAGCATCAGGCGCACGGTGAGCACCAGGATGATGATGGCAAGGCCCCAGTCGTGGAACGCCACCCAATCATGCAAAATGTTGAGGTAGGACAACAGCAGGTGGGCCAGCCACTGGAACGAGCAACTGCCGCAGAAGCCTTCGGTCAGGCGGAAGCGCACCGTTTGGTCAAGGCCGGCGGCGGCATAGGCCGGTGTTTTTTCCAAAGGGTTGGCGTCGCGCGGGCCGGCGTAGATGCCAAGCGACAAGTCGTGGCTCTGGCCGGCTTTCAATTCAAAGGTGCCGGTTTCCATCAACAACTGCACGCTTTGCGCCAGTTCCGGTGTTTCGCCGGCTTCGGCCAAACGCGGCTTGACCAGGGTGCGCAGGGTGGGGAAGAGGTTTTCAACGGTGGCCAGCGTGCCGGCGTCCTTGGCATCTTTGGGCAGGGGGGTGTGGGTGGCGAGCAAAAAATAGCGGTTGTAGGAACCCAGCCAAGCCAAGCGGGTGTCGGGGTTTCCCGATTGCAGGCGGTCGGCGCGGCTTTCGATGTCGTACCAGGGCCAGAGCGAATGGTATTTGTCGTCGCGCGCGCCTTCGGCGGCGGCCATGTCGGTGACGACTGCGCGGCGATCCACAAAGCCGTTGTCGGTCAGCACGGTTTTGTGTCCGGCGTCTTTTTTCTGCGAGAAATAGCCGAGCGCGAATTTGCGGCCGTCGCCCATGTAGGCGGCGCCGTCATTGGCCACATCGTCTTGCGCCAATTGGGCGAAGGAAATCTTGTGGTCTTGGCCATCCAAGTTCACGATTTTCTGGGTGAGGTCGATGCCGTAGGGACGATCGGCCGCCAACGCCCACACGCGTTCGATGCGCAGTACCGGCTTGCCGGCGCGGTTTTGCACGGAGGCGGTCAAAGTGACACGGGTGGGGGTTTGATCGCTGATGCTCCAAGCCTGGTTGAACAGGGGCAAGGCCGTGCCGTCCACACTGATTTCAGTGGCGGCATAGCCATTGGTCAAACTGCGGTTGGTCCGGTCCTGGGCGGTTTGGCTCAGGATGTAGGGGGTGGTGTCGCCCTTTTGCGGGTTGAACGCGGGCAATTCCAGTTTTGACATGCCTGCGCCGTAGGCATCCAGCGTCAGTTTGATGAGCGGGTTGGCGCCTTCGTTTTTGACGGCGTGTTCCAGGATGATCGGCTTGTCAGGAGGCGCAACTTGGGTCACTTCAAAAGGCGACGGTGCTGCCACGGCATGGGGGGGGGCAGGCGGCTTGGGCGCCGGAGTGGCTTGAGGGGTGGCTGCGGTGGCGGGCGCGTCGAGAGTCGGGGTCGTTGCGGCGGCGGGCGCGGCGGCAATTTGGGTTGCAGGCGGGGTGGGTGTTGCGCCTTTGCCATCCTGTTTGGTGTACCAAATCACCCCGGCGGCACACAAAGAGGAGCACAAAGCAATAAGACCGAAACGGGCAACAGGTGTCATGGGCAATGGGAGAGAGAGGTTTGAGCCTGGAAAGTAAGGCGGAGATTGTAGTCGGGAGCGGTCAAGAACGAACAACCCCCGCAGATGCGGGGGTTGGGGTGGTGGGTGCTTGTTTATCGCGCGCGAGCTTGGGGTTAGGTGTTCGGCGAACCCTTGGTGGTGGGCGGGTTGCCCATGGCTTCTTTCATCAAGCGGCCCACTTTGAATTTGACCGTTTTGCGTGGCGGCACGGCCACCGGCTCGGAGGTTTTGGGATTGTGGGCCTTGCGGGCGCGGCGGGCGCGCACTTCAAAGACGCCAAAATCGCGGAATTCCAAGCGATTGCCCTTGCCCAGCTCGGCAATCACTGCATCCAAGAAGGCCTGCACAACGGATTTGACCAGAGTGCGGTTTTCATTCTGGGCATCGGCAATCGCGTCCACAAGTTCTTTTTTGGTGATGGTGGCCATGGGGGAATTCCTTCAGAAAAACGGGGGTTGAGGAAGGCAAAACAGGGAAAAAACAGGCAGAAATCGTTCAAAACAAAAGGGGTGCGAACGGGGCATCCAAGTGCCCTTGCGTCTGTATTTTGCCATAACTCTTGTAATTATGCAATTATTTTTTTGTAAAAAGTGAGATAACCGTAGGGACGGGTATCATTTCACCGTGATCAAACTTCCCCTGGCCATTGTTCTGTATCCCGATTCCGTGCTGCGCCAGGTCGCCGCCCCGGTACCTGCCATTGATGAGCAGGTGCGCGCCGTGGTGACCGATATGCTGCGTTTGATGCATGAAGCCCCCGGCGTGGGGCTGGCGGCTCCGCAGGTGGGCTTGCCATGGCGCTTGTTTGTCGCCAATCCCACGGGCAAGCCTGAAGATGACAGGGTTTACATCAATCCTGAATTGTTCAATCCGGTCGGGCCGCAAGAACCCTACGAGGAAGGCTGCTTGAGTCTGCCGGGTATTCGCATTGAAGTCACGCGTCCACAAGGTATTGGCATTCGTGCGACAGGCTTGGATGGCAAACTGTTTGAAGAAAGCGCCGATGCGTTGTTGGCGCGCATTTGGCAGCATGAATTCGATCACCTCAACGGCCGTTTGATCATTGACAGAATGTCGCGCTTGGATCGCATGCTCAATGCCAAAAAAATCAAAGATTTGGAACTCGATTACGGAATGTTGAGGTAGCCCATGCGCTTGGTCTTTTTGGGGGCCGGTGAGTTTGGCCTCCCCACCTTGGAGTATCTGGCCAAACACCACCAGGTGGTGGCGGTGGTCAGCCAACCCGACCGACCGGCCGGGCGCAAGCAGGTGTTGACCCCGACCCCGGTGTCGGCGTGGGCGTTGACCCACGAGGTACCCTTGTTGCGTTTTGAGGATGCCAATGCGCCGGAGGCGGTGGCGCAGATCACCGCCTTTGCGCCAGAGGCGGCGGTGGTGATCGCCTTTGGGCAAAAGCTGTCGCCAGCGCTCATTGGTGCGTTGGGCGCGTTGGCCGTCAATCTGCATTCTTCGCTGCTGCCCAAATACCGTGGCGCGGCGCCGATTCATTGGTCGCTGATTTCCGGTGATGAAGAAACCGGGGTGTCAGTGATCGGTTTGGCGCAAAAGATGGATGCCGGCGGGGTGTATGCGCAAGCCGCATTGAAAATTGATCCCGGTGAAACCACGGGCGAATTGCATGACCGTTTGGCCGCGTTGGGGCCTGCGGCGGTGGCTGGTGTGTTGCGGCAATTGCAGGTGGGCGCCTTGGCGCCGCTGCCGCAGGATGAAAGCCGGGCCACCCGCGCGCGCAAATTCGTCAAGGGCGACGGCACGGTGGACTTCAATCAGCCCGCCAACCTGGTGCGCGCGCGCATCAATGGCTTGACGCCTTGGCCGGGTTGCAAGGTGGCGTGGCAGCGTGCCGGCGAGACCGCTGTGCGTGAATTGTTTTTGCGGCGGGTGGTGGTTGCGGCGGAAAAAGCAGGCACGCCGGATTTGCACTCACGAGCCCTGAGCGCAAGCTCAGGGGATCCCGGTTGTGGGTTGCGTGAACCCCCGAGCTTGCGCTCGGGGCTCGTGAGCGCAATTCCCGGCACCGTATTGGAAAATTTCCATGTCGCTTGCGCCGATGGCGTGGTGGAATTGCTGGAACTGCAGATTCCCGGCGGCAAACTGCTGTCCGCCGCCGATTTTGCGCGCGGGCAGGGCGGTCCAAGCGCAGGGGACCATTTGACGGCGTGGAAGGATTGACCATGCGTGAAAACGCCCTCCTGGCCCGCATCAGTGCCCTTTGCGCGCAAGCCCAGCCGGGCGTCATCGTGCCGGTGGGGGATGATTGCGCACTGCTTGAACTTGGCGGCCGTCGTGTGTTGGCGGCGGTGGATCCGGTGATCGAGGGCGTGCATTTCGCCAAAGGCACGCCGTGGTTGCAGGTGGGTCAAAAAGCCCTGAAGCGCAACTTGTCAGACTTGGCGGCGATGGCGGCCAAGCCGGCTGCCTGCCTGCTGCAATTGACGGTTTCGCGCGAGATGTCCGAGGATGACGCTTTTGCCGTGGTGCAGGGCGTGTTTGATGCCGGCGCGACTTATGGCTGCCCTTTGGTGGGTGGCGATGTGTCGCTTGGTCCGGCGGGTTGCCCGTTGATCGCCTCCGTCACCGTGCTTGGCGAACCGTGGCCCGACTGTGCGCCGGTGCTGCGCAGCGGCGCCAATCCGGGCGATCATCTGTATGTGTCCGGCGCTTTGGGCGGTTCGTTGGAAGAGGTTGAGGGGGGCGCCCACCATTTGACCTTTGTGCCGCGCGTTGAATTGGCCCGTCAATTGGCACTGACTTGTCGGCCCACCGCGATGCTGGATTTATCCGATGGCCTGGCCCAAGACTTGCCGCGCTTGGCAGCCCACGCCAACATCGATGTGTCGTTGTTGCCGCTGTCCCAAGCCGCCAAACAAGCGGCAAAAAACAGCGGGAAAATGCCTTGGCAGCACGGGGTGGGTGATGGCGAAGAGTATGAATTGCTGTTTGCGGTGGCGCCGACCCGGCAAGTGCCGACCGCATTGGCCGGCGTGGCGCTGACCCGCATTGGTTCGGTGACCGAGAGCGGCGGCGTGCGGTTGATGGCGGGGGAACATACGCAACTGTCGATGGATGGTTTGGGTTGGGAGCATCGCGCATGAACAGCCTTGCACTCGAAACCTCAACCCCCGAAGAAACCATGCGCCTGGGCGCGGCCATCGCGCAGATTTGCGCTGCGGGCGACATCATTGCGTTGGAGGGTGAACTGGGTGCGGGGAAAACCCAATTCACCCGCGGTCTGGCGCGCGGTTTGGGCTTGGATGAGCGCGAAGTCAGCAGCCCGACTTTTGTGACCGTGCAGGAGTATTGGCCCAAGGATGAGGCGCAGTTGGTGCTGGTGCACATCGACGCCTGGCGCATGGGCGGCAAAGGCGGCGAATTGACCGGCATTGGCTGGGGTGATGACGGTGGCCAATTGCGCCAAGGGGCGGTGGTGGCCATTGAGTGGCCAAGCAAAATGGGGCCCGCCATTGGCCCTGATTATTTGCAAGTCTGCCTGCAACATGCCGAGGCTGAAAAACGCCATATTTTGTTGACCGGATTTGGCCGGTGGAAAACTAAAATGCAGGCGGTGGCCGAAGCGATGACCCGCGCCGGCCTGCGCCTGTTGCCCTGACCCGCACGCCTCTTTTCAAGGAGCCTTCCCATGCACGACGCCACCCACCACACCCATTCTGACAAGAGCCATTGCCGCATTTGCAAAGGCCATGTGGATCACAACAACGCCCATTATCCGTTCTGCTCCGAGCGCTGCAAGCAGGTGGACCTTGGCCGCTGGGCCACGGGGGCGTATGTGGTCAGCCGCCCGGCGACGGAAGATGATTTTTCAGAGATGCCAAGCCATGCCGGCGGGCAGGACTGATGCCGACAAAAAACCGCCAGCCTTGCGGCTGGCGGTTTTTTGTTGGAGTGGGGCAGGCTTACAGGCCCAGTTCTTCTTTGATCTGCGCGCACCAGTCGGCCACGCGCTGCTCGGTCAATTCAGGCTGGCAGTCTTCGTCAAGGGCCAATCCCAAGAATAATTTCTTGCCGTCTTTTTCGATGCAGCCCTTGCTCTCTTCAAATTCATGGGTGGAGGCATCGGTGAAGCCCAGGCCGCCGACGGCGCCGCGCTCAAGGAATTTGTTGTAGACGATGCCGATGGCATCCTGATAGGTGTCGGGGTAGCCGGCCTGGTCGCCGGTGCCGAACATGAGCACCTTTTTGCCGGTCAAATCGACCTCGTCCAGTTTGTCGAAAATGTCCTGCCAGTCGTACTGCAATTCGCCCACATCCCAAGTCGGGATGCCGGCGATGATCACATCGTATTTTTCCAGGTCTTTGGGCTCGATTTGCGAAACATCTTCGTAAGTGGCGAAGAAATCTTCGCCCAGAGCTTCTTTGATTTGCTCGGCGACAGCTTCAGTTTTGCCAGTGCAGGTGCCGTAGAAAAGCGCGATTTTCATGATGGGAATGGGTGGGAGGCGGCTAAGAAAAGGGTGCAGACTTTAGCAAGGAAAGGTGGGTTGTGATGGGGTTGGGCGGCCGCTTGCAAAGTGTTTGGTTTATGTTAGATTCCGCAACATCATGCCCACCACCCGCCATGCCCTGCTTGCTTTGTCGCTCACCCCCGGCCTTGGTCCCACCCTGACCGGGCGCTTGCTTGAATTATTCGGTTCAGCTGAGGCTGCGCTGGGGGCTTCGGCCGCCGATTGGGGCCGGGTGCGTGGCATCAGTGATGAGGGCCGCTTGCGCGCGGCGACCGATGCGGTGATTGCGCAAGGGGTGGTGGAGCGCGAGTTGGATTCAGTGGAACAAGCCGGGGCGCGCCTGATCGCTTTGGGCAGTTCCGATTATCCGCGTGCGCTCTCGCACATCCCCGATCCGCCGCCGCTCCTGTGGGTGCGCGGCCGGATGCTTGAGCGCGACGCGCTGGCCTTGGCCATCGTCGGTTCGCGCCGCTGCACCGCCTATGGCCGCGAGCAAGCCGACCGTTTCGCGGCGGGTTTGGCGGTGGCGGGCGTCACCATCGTGTCGGGCGGGGCTTACGGCATTGACCATGCCGCCCACGCCGCCGCTTTGCGTTTGAGCGGCGCCGGCGGGCGCACCTTGGCGGTGATCGGTTCGGGTTTGGCACGGCCTTATCCCAAAGAGCACGCACCGTTGTTCGACAAAATCGTGGCGGAAGATGCCGGCGCAGTGATCAGCGAATTGCCGATGACCTTTCCCCCGGCGGCGGAAAATTTCCCCAGGCGCAACCGCATTATTTCGGGCCTGTCGTTGGGCACGCTGGTGATCGAAGCCGCCGCGCGTTCCGGCGCGCTGATCACCGCCCGCCTGTGCAATGACGAGCATGGCCGCGAGTTGATGGCGTTGCCCGGAAGGGTGGATTCCGACGCATCGGCCGGCTGCCACCAAGCCATCCGCGAAGGCTGGGCGACTTTGGTGACCAGCGTGCCGGAAGTGCTCTCGCAACTGGGTGAAGCCGGGCAAATGCTGCGGGTGGCGATGGGCGAAGTTTTGCCAGCGCAAAAAGGCGGCGAAGCGCAAGGCGCCTCGTTGTTTGAAACGCTCAATGAGAATCAGAAAAAAGTGATCGGCGCACTGGACAAGCCGCGCACCTTGGATGAAGTGGCGAGCGCCACCGGTTTGCCGGCCCACAAGGTGCAAGTGGAGTTGACGATGCTGGAAATTCGCGGGACGGTGAAGCGGAGCGGGGGAAGGTTTGAGCGCAAGGGGGGATTGGCATGAAGCGTCAGTCTGCGGGCCAAAGGCCAATCGTCATACCAGCCTGGGGCGAAGCCCCAGGAAAAAGACCCAATAACCTCTGCGGACCAACGGCCCGCGTCATTCATCGAAAGGATGTCATTGCCATGCCCCAATCCCTCAGCCACATCCTGATCCATTTGGTGTTTAGCACCAAAGATCGCCACCCCTTCATTGGCAAAAACATTCAATCCCATCTGCACGCCTATCTCGCCAGCGTGGTGCGTGATATGGGCTGTGAATGTCCCCGGGCAGGTGGGGTGGAAGATCATGTGCATTTGGCCATTCGCCTCTCGCGCACCTTGACAACGGCGGAGTTGGTGGAAAAGGTCAAGGTGTCGTCATCGAAATGGATGAAGACGCAATTTTCAGATTGCTCCGCCTTTTCGTGGCAGCGTGGATATGGTGTATTTTCCGTCGGCCCCAGCGACGAACCGGCGCTGTTGGAATACATTGACGGGCAGGCCAAACACCACGAAAAGGTCTCGTTTCAGGAGGAATACCGGAGATTTCTGTTGAAATACGGCATTTCGTTTGATGATCGATATGTATGGGATTGAGGGAGTCGTGGTGTTCATTGGTGATCGTCTGGATTGGGATTGATTGGCCAAAGGCCAATCGTCATACCAGCCTGGGGCGAAGCCCCAGGAATTGGCGCAATAATTGATTGCGGGCCAACGGCCCGCGTCATGGTTGTGTGAATGAGGTCGGGCTTTCAGCCCTCTGATATTTTTGGGTTTGTGACCTAGGGCGTTGCCCTAGGCTGGTATGAGACGGGCCTTTGGCCCGTGGGGGCAGCATTATTCCGGCTTGCCCGGTTCCAGAATCCGTTTCAGCATCCCGTCCGTATCCATCAAAAACCGCCGCGTGATGGCGTAGGCTTCGGTGTGCTCATAGGCGATGGGGTGGATGCCTTCGCCGGAGAAATGGAGGATTTGCGCCCCCGGTACGGCCAGCAGGATGGGGGAGTGCGTGGCGATGACCAGTTGCGAACCTTCGGCGGCCAATTGGTGGATGCGTGCCAAGGCGGTCAATTGGCGGCTGGCGGAGAGGGCTGCCTCGGGTTCATCGAGGAAATAAAGCCCGTTGCCGCGCAGGCGGGTCATCAGGATTTCCAGGAAGGATTCGCCGTGGGATTGGTGGTGCAGGTTGCGCTCGCCGTAGCCGGTGGCGCCGAGCCGTTCGACTTCGGAGGCCGTGTTGTAAAAAGTCTCGGCGCGCAAAAAGAAATCGTCGGTCCGCCGCCGCACCCCGCGGGCGATGCGCAAGTGGTCATGCAAAGGCGAATGCGAAGCCCGGCTGGCGAAGTTGAAGTTGCGGCTGCCGCCTTCGGCGTTCAGGCCGCAGCCGACGGCCAGGGCTTCGAGCAGCGTGGATTTGCCGGAGCCGTTTTCGCCGACGAAGAAGGTGACGGGGGCGGTGAACTCCAATTTCCCCATGGCGTGGAGCGCGCGCACGGCGGGGAGGTTGAAGGGATAGTCTTCGTCGGGCGGGGGGCCTTCGGGTTCGGCACAGAGGAGGAAGAGTTGGGAGGAGGCGTGGCGCATGGGGGAGATTATGACGCAGTGTCTTGGTCGCCAACGGCGACGCGGATTTGAAGCCCAGGGTCGCCGCTGAAGCCGAAGGCGCAAGTGGCGACCCTGGGTAGCCGGCCCCATGCCCACGACCGCAACGCGGTCGCGGAACCGATGGGATTGCCCACCTCCGCGACCGCGTTGCGGTCGTCATTCCAAACATCGCAACCCAGGGTCTCGCCTTCGCTTCGCTTCGGAGCGACCCTGGGCTTCAAATCCGCGTCGCCGTTGGCGACCAAGACAGCGCGGCCTTTTCCCATCCCTCATCCCTCATCCCCCCAACATTCCCAAAAACGCCGTCACCGCCGCCGAGTCCGCGCGGTCTTTGGCGTGCACCACATGCAGGGCGCGTTCGAGTTTGAAGCCGGTGACTTTGACTTGCGCCAAACGGCCGTCCATCAATTCCTGGCGGATGGACAGGGCCGAGACAAACGCCACGCCCACGCCGGCGGCAACCGAGCGCTTGATGGCTTCGGTGCTGCCCAGGGTCATCAGCGGTTTGACGGAGATGCCGCGTTTTTTCAGGGCGTCTTCGATCACCTCGCGGGTGCCGGAGCCTTGCTCGCGGGCCAGCATCGGCTGCGCGCAGAAGGCTTTGAGGGGCACGCCGCCGCCTTTGGCCAGCAAGGGGTGCCCGGGTTGCGCCACCGGCACCAGTTCGTCGCCCATGAATTTGCGCTCCGACAATCCGCCGTGGTGGATGAAGCCCTCGGTGACGGCGATGTCCACCTGGCCGTCGAGCAGTTGGCGCTGGATGTCCTCGGTGTTGGCGATCTTGAGGTCCAGGTCGATGTCGGGGTGGGCGGCGCGGTACTTCGCCAGAATCTCCGGCAAAAAATACGCGCCCAGGGTGGTGCTGGCGCCGATGGTCAGGCGGCCGCGTTTCAAGCCGCGCAATTGCGCCACCGCATGCTCGGCTTCGTCGCTCAAGGCCAGGATGCGCCGGGCATAGCCGGCCAGCAGCTCGCCGGCGGCCGTCAGGCGCACGCCCTTGGGCGTGCGGTCGAGCAGGGGGGTGCCCAAGGCGCGCTCGAGCAGTTGCAATTGCTTGGATACCGCCGGTTGGCTGATGCGCAGTTTTCCGGCCGCCTTGCTGATGTGTTTTTCGGTGGCGACGGCGTCGAACAGGGTCAGGTGGTGGAGGTTCATCATAATAACTTTAGTTTATATAGTAAATGAACATTATGTATTTTAATGATGACATAGCCGACTGATTTTCGCTAAACTACCCGCTCCATCGCACGGCGGTGGTTCCCTTTTATTTGCACCTTTTTGGTTTCATCTTCATGTCCCTTGATTACCCCCGCGCCACGCCCATTGAGATCCCGTCTGCCGTCGTCCGTTTCGCCGGCGACTCCGGCGACGGCATGCAGTTGGCCGGCACGCAATTGACCGATACCAGCGCCATCTTCGGCAATGACATCGCGACCTTCCCCGACTATCCGGCGGAAATCCGCGCGCCGCAGGGCACGGTGGCCGGGGTGTCGGGTTTTCAGGTGCACTTTTCCTCCAAGGCGGTGTACACCCCCGGCGACAAGGTCGGCACTTTGGTGGCGATGAATCCCGCGGCCTTCAAGGCCCACATCGGCGACTTGGAGCACGGCGGCATCTGCATCGTGGATGAAACCGAATTCAGCAAGACCAACCTGAAAAAGGCCGGCTACAAAGTCGGCTACAACCCGCTCGACGACGAGAAATTCACCCAGCGGTTCAAAATTTTGCGGGTGCCGATCACCAAGCACAACTCCGAGGCCGGCCAGGGTTCTGGCCTGAACACCCGCGAAGTGAGCCGCTGCCGCAACATGTATGCGCTGGGGCTGGTGTATTGGATTTACGACCGGCCGCTGGAAACCACCATCAAGCACATCAACGAAACCTTCCGCATCCGCAAGGCTCTGCCGCAGGTGGCCGATGCCAACATCGCGGCGCTCAAGGCCGGCTACCACATCGGCGAGACACTGGAAGCCATGCCTTCGCGCATGAGCGTGGCGCGCGCCACCGTGGCGCCGGGCAAGTACCGCAAGGTGACCGGCAACGAAGCCACCGCCATGGGGCTGGTCGCCGCCTCCAAGTTGGCCGGCAAGGAATTGGTGTACTGCTCGTACCCGATCACCCCGGCCACCGATGTGCTGCACTATCTGGCCACCAGCAAAAAATACGGCGTGAAAACCTTCCAGGCCGAGGATGAAATCGCCGCCTGCTGCGCCGCCATCGGCGCTTCGTTCGCCGGCCAACTCGGCGTCACCGGCACCTCCGGCCCGGGCATGGCGCTCAAGATGGAAGCCATCGGTCTGGCGGTGATGACCGAATTGCCCTTGGTGGTGGTCGATGTGCAGCGCGGCGGACCTTCGACCGGCATGCCGACCAAAACCGAGCAGGCCGACCTGTGGCAGGCCATTTTCGGGC
>CAZVNU010000007.1:0-4516 GCA_964628335.1 uncultured Phycisphaeraceae bacterium | reverse complement strand
GGTGTTGGCGCCGCAATCGCCGGCCGACTGCTTCGACATGGCCATCGAGGCCGCGCGCATCGCCTTGCAGCGCCGCGTGCCGGTGCTGCTGCTCACCGACGGCTACATCGCCAACGGCTCCGAGCCGTGGAAGCTGCCGGCGGTGGATTCCTTCGAGCCCATTGAAATTACCCATCCGGATGCTTCGTGCCTGCCGCCCGCCAAGGAAGCCGGCGAGAAGCCGGCCTTCCAAACCTACACCCGCGACGAGAACCTGGCGCGTCCGTGGGCCATCCCCGGCACCGTCGGCTTGGAGCACCGCTTGGGCGGTCTGGAAAAATCGCACATCCACGGCGCCGTCACCCAGGATGCGGCCAACCACCAGTTGATGACCCGTCTGCGTGCCGAGAAAGTGGCCCGTGTGGTCAACCTGGTTCCCGATCTTGAGATCGAAGGCGACCAAGATGGCGGCGACCTGCTGGTGCTGGGCTGGGGGGGCACCTACGGCAGCATCCACGCCGCCGTGGAGGTGGCGCGGGCCAAGGGCCTCAAAGTGTCGCAGGCGCATTTGCGCCACATGAACCCGATGCCCAAGAACTTGGGCGAAGTGCTCAAGAAGTTCAAGAAGATGCTGATCCCGGAACTCAACAACGGCCAGTTGCGCCTGATCATCCGCGGCAAGTTCCTGGTGGACGCCCGCGGCCTGAACAAGATCCAGGGCCGCTCACTGCTGACCGAGGAAATCGTGCAGGGCATCGACCTGATGCTCAATGGTCAGTGGGGTGGGGCGGAAGCACTTTACCCCTCGGCTGGCGTGGTGAATCCGGCGGAGCAGTCGATTGAGCATCTTTTGGCCACAGCCTAAGGCTGCACGCGGGGCGCAAGGGGCTGGGTTTGGGGGCCGATGGGCTTCCTGGATTTCAGAGCCGTTCGCGCCCCCAGACCCAGCCCCTTGCGCCCCAACTTTCAGTCTTTTCAAACCAATCCAATCCCCATGTCCATCACCTCCCTCCCCGTCCTCAAAGCCAAAGACTATTCCAGCGACCAGGAAGTCCGCTGGTGCCCCGGCTGCGGCGACTACGCCATCTTGAACGCCGTGCACCGCGCCTGCGCCAAGCTGCAATTGCGCCCCGAGAACACCGTGTTCGTCTCCGGCATCGGCTGCTCGAGCCGCTTTCCGTACTACATGGAGACCTACGGCTTCCACACCATCCACGGCCGCGCACCGGGCTTTGTGTCGGGCATCAAAATTGCCAACCCCGAGTTGGATGTGTGGATGGTCACCGGCGACGGTGACGGTTTCTCCATCGGCGGCAACCACATGCTGCACATCCTGCGGCGCAATGTGAATGTCCACATCCTGCTGTTCAACAACCGCATCTACGGATTGACCAAGGGCCAGTATTCGCCCACCAGCGAAATGGGCAAAAAGACCAAGAGCAGCCCGCTGGGTTCGCTCGACCACCCGATCAATCCGAGCCTGGTGGCGTTGGCCGCCGAGGCCACCTTTGTCGCCCGCAGCGCCGACAAGGACCGCGCCCTGCCGGAAGTGCTGGAAGAAGCCGGCCGCCACCGCGGCGCCGCCTTCGTCGAGATCTATCAGAACTGCAACATCTTCAACGACGGTGCGTTTGATCCCCTGACCGGCCGCGACGAGCGCGAAGACAATGTGCTGTATCTGGAGCACGGTTCGCCGATGATTTTCGGCAAGGACAAAAACCGCGGCATTCAAATGATCGGCAACAAGCCGCAGGTGGTGGCGGTGGGCAAAAACGAAGACGGCAGCGGCGCGGCCACCGACGACCTGCTGTTCCATGACGAGAACAACCGGGCCCAGGCCATGATGCTGGCGGAATTCGAATACCCCGACTTCCCGGTGCCGATGGGCATCTTCCTGCGCGAGCAGCGCCCGGTGTACGAAGAAACGGTGGCGGCGCAAGTGCACCAAGCCATCGCCAAGCGCGGCGCCGGCACCTTGGAGTCGCTGTTCACCGAAGGCGAAATTTACGAAGTGAAATGATCACGCCGGTTTGGGTTCCGGAATCGATTCACGCAAGTCCCATTCAAGCCGTCTGCACCGCGACCACCTCGCGGTAATGACGGCTTTTTCCCATCAGCGCGTCATGGGTGCCTTCGGCGGTGATGCGGCCGTCTTCCAGCACCACCACCCGGTCGGCCCGGCGCAGGGTTTGCAGGCGGTGGGCGACGATCAGCACGGTGCGGCCGCGCATGGCGCTTTCCAGGGCGTTCATGATTTCGCGTTCGGTGCCTGGATCGATGGCGGCGGTGGGGTCGTCCAAAATCAAAATGGCCGGGTCGGTCAGCAGGGCGCGGGCAATGGCGATGCGCTGGCGCTGGCCGCCGGAGAGGCCATTGCCGCCTTCGGTCAGTACGGTGTCGTAGCCGTCGGCCATTTCGCGGATGAAGCCGTCGGCCTGCGCCAATTGGGCGGCGCGCTCGATGTCCTGGCGGGTGGCTTCCGGCCGGCCAAAGGCGATGTTGTCGGCCACCGAGGTGGAGAACAAAAAAGTTTCCTGGAACACCACGCCCACCGCCCGGCGCAGGCAGTCCACCTCCAGGTCGCGGGCGTCATGGCCGTCGAGCAGCACGCGGCCGTGCCGGGGGTCGTGAAAGCGCGAAATCAATGCCAGCAGGGAACTTTTGCCGGCCCCGGTGGGGCCAAGCAGGGCGACGCATTGGCCGGCGGGGATGTGCAGGCGCAAGTCGTGCAGCACCGGCTTGGCGGCGTCGTAGCCAAAACTCACATCTTCAAGCACCACCTCGCCCAAGAGGCGGGCCGGGGCCAAGGCGCCGGGCTTGGAAACAATCAGGCGCGGTTCGTCCAGCACTTCAAACACGCGGCGGGCGCCGTTCATGGCCTGCTGGATGATGCCGGAAATTTGCGCCACCACGCTGATTTGGCCGGAAAAACGCCGCAGCAGCATGAAAAAGACGAACAAAATGCCCACGCTCAAGCGGGCGGTGGCGGGGTCTTTCTCCTGGCAGTAAATCCAGCCGCCGTAAAAGAACAAAATGACCAGCGGCACCTGGGTGAGCAATTCCACCATCGGGGTGAAAAAGGCCACCCTGCGTGTGAGCCAGCCGGCATGGTTCACCACCGCCTCGGAAGCCGCGCGGAATTTTTCCTGTTCCGCCGCCTGCAGGCCGAAGCCCTTGACCACATGCACACCCTGGGCGTTTTCGGTGATGACGCGGGTGGCGTCATCGAGCAATTCGCTGTTCTTCTTGTAGGCCGGTTTGACCTTGCGTGAAAAGGCCAGCGTGAGCCACAGCACCAGGGGCAGCGGCGTCAGGCAGGCCAGGGTCAGGCGCCAGTCGAGCAGGCACATCCAGCCCAGAAAAAAGATCAGCGTGAGGCCCATGGTCAGCGCTTCCAGCAGCACGCCGTCGATGAACATGCGCAGTTGGTACACGTCAAAAGTGACCCGGTTGATCAGCGAGCCGCTGGAGCCGGCGTTGAAGAAATTGAAATCCAGCCGCTGCAACTGGTCGTAGACCCGGGTGCGCAGGTGGGCCTGCATTTCGGCGGTGAAGCGGCCTTTGAGGACCAGCAGGCTGCGTTCGGAAGCGAAGCGCAACAGGGCGATGAGGACGATGGCCCCGGCAATCGCCAGCGCCTGGTGCAAGGCCGGCCAATCCGCCGGCGGCTGGATGCCCAGCGGCCATTTGGGGGTGCGGGTCGCATCCAGGGTGTGCAGCAGCACATCCACGCCAAGGCCAAGCAGACCGATGCTGCCAAGGGTCAGGGTCAGAAAAAAAACCTGCAACGCCAGCAGCGCCGCGGTTTCTTTTTTGTAGCCCCAGGCAATGGCCGCCAAACGGCGCACCACATGCAGGGAGTTCGGCATTTTGGCAGTGGCGGGGCAGGGGGGGGACATGAGCTGGCGCCGGCCTTAATGCTTGCCGTAAACCACGGTGGGGTCGAAGCTTTTTTCCAGCACGAATTTCAGGTCTTTGCCCGCGCCCGCACCGG
The DNA here is from genome assembly GCA_964628335.1 of uncultured Phycisphaeraceae bacterium. GTDB lineage: Bacteria > Planctomycetota > Phycisphaerae > Phycisphaerales > Phycisphaeraceae > CANIYR01. The sequence goes on along the minus strand of CAZVNU010000007.1, from coordinate 543 downwards.
TGGGCACTTCGCGGTAGAAGCAGTTGGGCCGGCCGGTGTGGCACGAAGCGGTCACGCCGCCGACGGTGGAGGCGCCCACCGTGGCTTTGACCACGATGCAATCCTGGTCGCAGTCGGTGAGCAGGTGCACCACTTTTTGGGTCATGCCGGATTCTTCGCCCTTGAACCACAGTTTGCCGCGCGAACGCGACCAGTAGTGGACGAAGCCGGTTTCGATGGTTTTGGCCAGGCTCAGGTCGTTCATGTAGGCGAACATCAGCACATCGCCGGTTTGGGCATGCAGCGTGATGCAGGGGATCAGGCCGTTTTCATCGAATTTCGGCGTGAAGGTGGCGCCCTCCTCAAGGAGGGTTTTGTCGGACGGGCGGGGGGGGAACAGGGTGGGCATGGTCAAGGGATGTTCAATGGGCTATGGGGTGAATTTGAAGAGGGAATTATAGCGCCTGTGAATGGGCCTTCCCGGTGCCGGATCGGGCGACCAGGGCTGACGGGTGATGGAGCGCGGGTGTCCCCACCCGCAAATGCCGCCCGGGGCTCAATGCC
>CAZVNU010000006.1:7632-19179 GCA_964628335.1 uncultured Phycisphaeraceae bacterium | reverse complement strand
AGCGTGTCGGCCAGCGAGGAAGATGGGGCCGGTGTTCACAAAGTAGACGCGGCGGGCCGCCGCGTTCGCTGAAACCCGAACCCAACCCACGCGCACCGAAACACCGGCGCGCATCGCTTCAAAGACCTCTCATCCCACGCGGCGGGCCGCCGCGTCTACTTTTTTCAAAGGGATGACGCGCGTGACCCGCCAACCCTGAAACGGGTTGCTTGCGCCGCGTTTTTTTTTGCACATTTGATGGAATACCATTGTGCCGGCAGGCGTTTTGCCGTCTAATCCGCAATCCTCAATCCATTGGCATCACTTTTCATCGGGTTTCCATGTCCGCCACCCCCTCCCCCGCCATCTTCGAGCGCACGGTCGCCCACTACCTGGCCCCGGTCAAGCAGTGGCTTGACGACACCACGGTGGCCGAGGTGATGATCAACGCGTACAACGACATCTATATCGAAAAAAGCGGGAAAATCATCAAGACCGAGGCGCGCTTCGCCGATGCCGAAGCCTATGAGGCTGCCATCAACAATGTGCTGCAATTCACCGGCAAAAGTCTATATGACGACACCATTTTGGTGGACGCCCGCCTGCCTGACGGTTCGCGCGTGCATGTGGCCAAGCAGCCCTGCGCCCGCTTCGGCATGGCCACCACCATCCGCAAATTCACCAAGACCATGCTCGACATGGATTGGCTGGTGCACATCGGCTCCATCTCGGCCGAGGCCTGCGAATACCTGCAGATCGTGGTGCAGGCCGAACAAAACATGCTGGTGGCCGGTGGCACCTCGTCGGGCAAAACCTCGCTGCTCAACTGCCTCTCCGGCTTCATTCCGCACGGCCAGCGCATCGTGGTGATCGAAGATTCGGCCGAATTGCAGTTGCAGCAGCCGCATGTGATCTCGCTGGAGGCCAAGGCCCCCGACCGCTTCGGCTCTGGCGCGGTGGGCATCCGCGAATTGTTCAAATCCTCGCTGCGTTTGCGCCCCGACCGCATCATCATCGGCGAAGTGCGCGGCGGCGAGGCGCTGGAAATGATCCAAGCCATGACCTCGGGCCATGGCGGATCGATGGGCACTTTGCACGCCAACAGCGGCTTTGACGCGCTCAACCGGCTGGAGACCATGGCGCTGATGAGTTCGGTGGAACTGCCTTTGCAGGCGCTGCGCAGCCAAGTGTCCTCGGCCATCGATGTGGTGGTCAATGTGCAGCGCCAGATGGGCGGCCGGCGCGTGCTCACCCAGATTGCCGAAGTGCTGCCGCTGGGCGAAAACGGCTATTACCAATTGCGCGACATCTTCAAGTTGGAAACCGTGCTGGATGACAAGGGCGCCAAATCGGTGCAATTGAAGGCCACCGGCGAGCGTTCCACCCTGGCGGGCCACTTGAGCCAGCCGCTGGCGGCCAAGGTCACGGGCTTGACGGCCGCCATCTTCTCTTGAGTCTTTTGAGGTTCACCATGCAACATGCCACCCGCACCCGCTCCCCCAAGACCCCGCAAACATGCCGGCGCGGCGCCAGCGCCCTGGAAACCGTGCTGCTGCTGGCGGCGGTGGGCATTCCCCTGATGGTGTTCGTTTTCATCGGCGTGCGCCTGCTCTTGGCCCACTACGGCATGGTTTCCACGCTCAATGCGCTGCCGATTCCGTGATTTTTTCCGGCATTTATCGCCGTTTTTCCGTTATTTTGCCGATAAAACAAGCCATCCTGCAATAAACCCCGGTTTCCCCTCGTTTCTCCCCCAGAACTTCCTTCCCCCTCCCCCTCCCTTTAGGAATTGCCATGAAAAACTTCTCCGCCAGCCTCAAGTCCACGCTCAAGCGCATTCACCAAGACGAACAGGGTGCCGAAGGCATCGAAAAGGTGCTGATCATCGCCGCCATCGTGCTGCCCTTGCTCGCCGTGCTGCTCTACTTCAAGGACAAGATCGTGCCTTGGCTCAAGGAGCAATGGGAATCCATCTCGGGCAACTCCAGCGCCGACACCACCACCGACCCCTTCTAAACCGCCGGGGAATGTGTTGCCTTGTGCCGGGTTCACCTCTCTTGACTCACCCATGCCTCACTGGTCATCCCTGGTCGCAACCGCCTTGATCGTGGCCTTGGGCGTCATCGCCGCAGCCACCGACCTGAAAACCGGCAAGGTCTACAACCGCCACACCTACGCCTTTGCTTTGACCGGCCTCGCTTTTTGGAGCGTGGTCGGTTTTTTTTGCGCCAAGGGCGGTGGCGGCTTGCCTGGGGCTTGGGAAGGGTTCTCGCACGCCTGCCTGGGTCTGATTGCCGGTTTTTTGCCCTGCATGGTGCTGCATTTCGTGTTTGGCTTGGGGATGGGCGACGCCAAATGCTTTGGCGCCATGGGTGCGCTGCTGGCCTCTTGGGAAGGGGTGATGGCCATGGCGGTTTACGGCCTGCTGTTCGGGGTGGCCACCAGTTTGGTGATTTTGGCCCGCAACGGGCATTTAAGCGGCTTTTTCCGCAATTGTTATTTGATTTTTGTCCAAGCGGCGGCCATCCGGCGGCCACAGGTGCCTTCGGTTCATTTGGTGCCTTTTTGCCTGCCGTTGGCGCTGGGGGCGGTATTGGCTGCGGTGGAACAACTGCTGCGGGTGCGCCTGCCTTGGAGCCATCTTTCCCCCCATGCCCAAGCCTGGCTTGAAGGCGCCGCTTGGACCATCCGTTAAATTCATGTTTCACCCTGTTTTCTATTGCTTTTGCCGCCTCAATTGCTACGATTCCTGCATCCGCTTTTGCCCGCCAGCCTCCTTTGTGAATTTTCGCCATGCCTGAACCTTCGTCCCATCTTCCGCAAGGCGTCGTCGGCCTCACGCTTGCCCCCGGCGACAGGGTGCAGCATTACACCGTGGTGGAACTGATTGGGGCCGGCGGCACCTCGGCAGTTTTCAAGGCGCATGATGCGTTGCTCAACCGGCATGTGGCGATCAAACAGATCCTGCTGGCGCCCGGCGAAGAGGCCGACACCTACCGCGCCAGGGCCTTGGCCGAGGCTGGCATCCACAAACGGGCCGGCGCCGTGGATCCTTCCATGCTGGTGCAGTTGATGGATGTGGTAAGTGATCCGCGCGGCGTGCTGTTGATCACCGAATATGTGGATGGGCCGAGTTTGGAGCAGATCTTTGCCGCCAACCCGGCGCCGATGGAAGAACGCCAGGCCTTGGGCATCTTGGCCGGCGCCGCCAAGGGGTTGTCTTCGCTGCACGGCGCGGGCATTTTGCACCGCGACATGAAACCCGCCAATGTGCTGATGCCCCGGGCGGGCGGTTTGCGGCTGGCGGATTTCGGGCTGTCGGTATCCGCCAGTTCCAGCCAATTGATGGACCAGGGCACGGTGCGCTACCTGGCCCCTGAAGTGTTGCAGGGCCAGCCGGCTTCCCCCGCCAGCGACCTGTATGCGCTGGGCATGATCGCCTACGAAATGCTGGCCGGGCGCGGCCAATACGAGGAAGTGTTCAAAGCGATCTTGCGCGACCAGCGCAACCAATCCATGCGCTGGGTCAAATGGCATACCAATCCCAAGATCAAGCCCACGCCGCTGGGGCAGCTCAATCCCACCCTGTCGCCGGCGCTGCTGGAACTGGTCGAGCGCCTGATGGACAAGGATCCGTTGCGCCGCATCGGCTCGGCCGGCGACCTGCTCAACGCCATTCGCACCATTGCAGCCGCTCCGGCGCCTTCGGCCCATACCGAAGGCCCGCCCCCGCCCTGGCTGGCCCGGCAAAGGGCGGTGGTGCCGACTTCCCCCGCCGGCGCCACCGCCCGCATCCCGCGCCGCAAAGCGTGGCCGGCGGTGGCGGCCGGTGTCGGCGCCCTCATGCTGTTGGCGGCCGTCGGCGCCCTGTGGGTCAAGGAAAACAGCAAGCCGGACCCCGCCTTGGCTGAGCGCATCCAAGTGTTGGCACTCATGAACCAAGGCGAAGCCGCATGGGAAGCGGGCGATGTCAAATCAGCCCTTGCCTGCTTTGAAAGCATGCGGGATGGCGGTGAGCATGCCCGGAATCCGGGCACCCTCTCGCGCAAATTCGCCGATGCCGGCGCGGCCAAAAGCCGCTTCCGTCTGGCGTTCAACCAAAAGGACTACACCCAGGCTGCGGCCGCCCTGGCCGACTTCGAGCGGTATGCCAAAGCGCTGGAAGCCGATGCCAGCTATCCGCCGGCGGGCCTGAAAATCGTCCAACGCCTGCAAACCGAAGTGGCCGCCGTCCTCAAGGACGAACTTGGGCCGCGCAAGAATGTGGCGGATGCCATTGCCCGGATGCAGCAACTGCTGGACGCCGACAAAATCACCGAATGCATGGATGAATGCACCAAATGGCTCAAGCGCGCCGGATTGCTGCCTGAAGAACAGGCGAAAATCACCGCGTTGCGGGCGCAGTGCAGTTTGTCCAGAAAAGAACTGGCCATTGAGCGACTGCTGGACCGGGCCAAGACCGCCGCTGCGGGCGACCCCAACGGCGCCATCCACATGCTCAATGACGAAATCAAAATGCGCGGTGAATTGGTGGATCCGCGCATTCCCGATCTGTTGGAGTCCATCGTCCGCCAGGTCAAGCTGGACCAGTTGGTGGCCCGCTACCGCGCCGCCCAGACTCCGGCGGAAAAAATCGGCCTGCTCAATGCCGTCCTGGCCCTGAATCCAGAGTTTGCCGACAAAAACAAACTGCCGGGCTACCGTGCCGAACGACTTTTGGAAGAAGCCCGCCAAGCTGCGGCAGCCGACGACTGGGAATTGGCCGAAAAGCTGGCGGCACGCGGCCTGGGATTGGCGCCCGGACATGCCGAATTGGGCGAACTTGGCCAAAAAGCCGCGCGCCAACTCGGGGATAAAAAACTGCTGGCAGAGGCCGAAGCCCTGCTGGATGCCGGCGATTTCGCGGCCGCCCAAGCCGCTTATGAAAAAGCGGCCCGCACCGTGGGCGACAAGTCCCAGGCGTCGGCGGCCCGTGAAAAAGTGGTTTTGTGCCGCGGCAAACTCAAAGTCTCCGAAGCGGTCGCCCTGATCAAGGAAGGCGATTACCAAAAAGCCGAGCAGGTGCTCAAGGCGGCGCAGGACGATTTGCCGGAAGACGCCGATGTTGCCGCAAGTTTTGAGCGCATCGCGGAATTGCGGGGTGAGGAAAAATTGCGTCGTGCCGCCGACGAAGCGTTCAAACGCGAAGATTATGCCGCCGCCGTGCCGGCCTACATCAAACTGGCGGCCTACATCGAGGCGCACCCCACCACCGGCGAGGCCGAACTGACCGCCGAGCGCCTGCGCATCAGCCGCTTCGAAAGCAGCATGATCAAATGCAAGTTGGCGATGGACCGTTCGGAGTGGGCCTCGGCCAAGGGCTTTTTGAGCAGTGCCAACACCTATGCCAAAAGCGCCGAGGAAAAAAAGCGGGTCAAGCAACGCATCGAGACTCTTGAAGAAATCAGCCCCAAATAACCCAGCCGTCACATCTTTCCTGTTTCCTCCGCCAATTTATTCTTCCCTATGTCCACCGCCCCCCTTCCCATGCCTTCCAAACCCAATGGCGCGACCATGGTGATCGTCGGTCTGGCCCTGGCCGTGCTGGCCGTCATCCTGGTGAATGTCTACGCCAATGTGCTGCTCGATAAAAACCGCGAAAAAACCTTTGTCGCCTACCAGTTCGTGGCCCCCGGCCCCGCTGGCCGGCCACTGCATCCCAAAATGGTGGCCGAGGTGCAGATTCCGGTGCGCTTCGCAAAATCTCTGGGCAAATTGGTGCCGCAGGATGCCATTGCCGGCCAAACCGACGGCAAGACGCTGTTGGCTTATGCCGCTTCGCCCGGCGATCTGCTGACCTACAATTTTTTCGTCGGCCACAAGGATGCCAAGTCCCAGCAGGACAACATCACCGCCGGTTACCTGGCGGTGGCCATCAAGGTGGACAACCCGCCCGCATCGCTGGAGCCGGGCAGTTATGTGGATTTGCAGGTGCAGGTGCCGGCCGGCAACGGCCGCCCCGGGGTGCGCATGGTCGGCTTGATGGAGCAGGTCTATGTGATCGCCAAGGGCGAGGCCGTGGTGGCTGAAAACAACGCCATTCCCAAGGGCGGCATGGGTGCCCTCAAAATCGACATCAAACTGACCCCGGAGCAGGCCATGCAGATCAAGAACATCCAAAGGGCCATGGGCGGCACCCCGTTTGAAGTCACGGTGCGCAGCCCGTTTGATTCCTCTTCGCATGGCACGGTGCCCGACATCACCCAGGTGAACCCGGAAGTGTTCCGCTTGCTCAACATTTCCCCGTACCAAGCCAACAGGTAAACGCGGCGCGCCTTGCCCCTGGCATGGCAAGGCGCGCCGGGCTTTCGCAACTGCGGACATCCCCTTCATCCTGCACGACTTTATGGAACTCTGGATCCTCGACCACACCACCAACACCCGCGCCACCCTGTCCACCGACCGGGAGCCGATCACCATCGGCCGCGAGGATGACAATGCCGTGGTCCTCAAGAGCGCCTTCGTCGCCAAGCACCACTGCCGCATCGTGCGCAAGGGCAACCAATTGTTCGCCGAAGCCCTCGGCCAGGCCGGCACGCGGGTGGCCGGGCGCGAAGTCATCGCCGGCAAGCCCGCCAAATTGGATTTCGGCGACGAGGTGCAGGTTGGCCAGTATTCCATCGTGCTGGTCTCGCGCGACAAGGGCGGCATCGGCGGCACCAAACAGGATGCGGCGGCGCAATTGCACGGCCGCCTGATGGCGCTGGAATCACAGGTGCATGCCGAGTTGCTCGACCGCATGAACCTGCGCATCACCGGTGCGGTCAACAAAAACGACGCCCACTTTGTGGATGAGGTGCTGCGCCACCTCTCCTTCATCGTGCAGGCCAAAGTCGCGGCCTTGCCGGCTGACCTGCTGCTGTACACGCTGGGCCACCATCTGCTGCGTTTGGTGATGGCTGAAGTGGTGCGCCAGTGCGAGGGCCGCGTGCAGACTGATTACAAAGCGGCCGATGCCCGCCTGCTGGATGGCGCGCAGGAGCAGGCGGTGGCCGCCCTGGTGACCGACCTGGTGGGCATGATGCCCCTTCTGTTCGATCCCACCAGCGTGCAGGAAGACCTGGTGGCCGCCGAAGAAGCCTTCCCCGCCTTGCTTGAGCAGGAGGTGCCCGCCATCGCCCCGCTGTTGCAGCGCTATGTGGTGCAGCGCACCGTGGTCAAGGACATCCAAGACATCCTGTTCGGGCTGGGACCGCTGACCGACCTGCTGGACATGCCCTCGGTCTCTGAAATCATGGTGGTGGGCAAGGACCATATCTACATTGAAAAAAACGGCCGCATCGAAACCACCAGCCGCACCTTCTTCTCCGACGATGTGCTGCTGTCGGTGATCGAGCGCATTTTGACCCCGGTGGGCCGGCGCGTGGACACTTCCACCCCGCTGGTGGACGCCCGCCTGCCCGATGGCTCGCGCGTCAATGTGGTGATTTCGCCGCTGTCGCTGGTCGGCCCCTGCCTGACCATCCGCAAATTCGGCTGGGTGCCCTTCACCATGGATGATCTGGTGGACCGCGGCTCCATCTCGGCCCAAGGCGCGGCCTTTTTGCGGGCCTGCGTTTGCGGGCGGCGCAACATTTTGATTTCCGGCGGCACCGGCTCGGGCAAAACCACCCTGCTCAACATCCTGGGCGGTTACGCCGACCTGACCGAGCGCATCGTGACCATCGAGGAATCCGCCGAATTGCGCCTGCCCCAGCCCCATGTGGTGCGGCTCGAAGGCCGGCCCGCCAATGTCGAGGGCAAGGGCGCCTACTCCATCCGCGATCTGGTCAAGAACGCGCTGCGCATGCGCCCCGACCGCGTCATCATCGGCGAAGTGCGCGCGGCCGAAGCGTTGGACATGCTGCAGGCCATGAACACCGGCCACGACGGCTCGCTGGCCACCATCCACGCCAACACCCCGGTGGATTGCATGAAGCGGTTGGAAGCCCTGGTGATGATGGCCGTGGACATGCCCATCCGCGCCATCCGCGAGCAGATCGTCTCCGCCGTGCATCTGGTGGTGCAGGTGTCGCGCGCGCCCAGCGGCCGACGCCGCATCACCCACATTTCGGAAATCACCGCCATCGACCCGGTCAGCGGGGAAATCCGCCTGGAAGACATCTTCACCCTGCGCGACCTGGACCAGCCCCGCCTGCGCCACACCGGTTATGTGCCGTCGTTCGTCGAACACCTGATCGAGAAAAAGGTGCTGGATGTGGAGGTGTTCCTGTGAAGAAAACCGCACTGGTCTTGTTTTTCGCCTTGGGGCTTGGCCTGGGGTTTGCCCATGCGTCAAAGGCGCAGGACGGCATTTTCAAAATCGACGACAAACCCGAAACGCCGACAACAGCACCCACCCCGCCGCAACCCACCCCGCCATCCAAGCCGGCTGCGCCCAAAAAATCCGAACCAGTTGCTCCCCCACCTTCATCCGCCACTCCGCCAGTCGTACCAATCGCGCCTATCGCGCCTATCGCCGTCCCCCGGCCCTTTGAGCGGCAGTTGGAGTTGGATTCCGTGTCGGCATTGGATGACAAGCCGTCGTGGCGGGTCCTGTTTTGGGGCATCATCGCCTCGGTCGTCACTTTCCTGGCCGCCTTCACCCTGGCTTTTTACGGCTGGAAACCGGCCATGGCCTGGGTGAGCCGACAGGAAGACATGTTCGACCGCGTGCTGCGGCGCGAACTGCTGATGGATGTGGCCCCGCGCACCGCGCTGATCGTCTCGCTGGCCGGCGGCGTGCTGGTGGCCGCCGTGGCGTGGATGGCGCTGGGACCGGTGGCCGCCGTGGTGGCCGGCGCCGTGGCCCCCTTTGCCCCGGGTTTTGTGCTGCGCCACATGATCCGGCGCCGCCTGGACCAACTCAACCACCAATTGCCCGACGGCCTGACCTCGCTGTCTTCGGGCGTGCGGGCCGGCCTGAACCTGGTGCAGGCGATGCAACTGCTGGTGCGCAATTCGCGCGGCCCCATACAGCAGGAATTCGCGCAGATCCTGCGGGAATATGAGATGGGCATGGATTTGAACCAGGCCATGCGCAACGCCGCCAACCGCATCGGCAGCCCGCTGTACCGCCTGACCTTCACCGCCATTGAAATGCACCGCATCCGCGGCGGCGACTCGGGCGAATCCATGGACCGCATTTGCGAGGCGGTGCGCGAAATCCAGCGGCTTGAGGGCAAACTTGACGCCGTCACCAGCCAGTCGCGCGCGCAGGCCACCATGCTCACCTTCATGCCGGTGGTCATCCTGCTCATCCTGATGCTCGTCGCCCCGGCCCAAACCAACCTGCTGTTTGAATCCGGCCCCGGGAAACTGACCTTGGTGGGCGTGGCCGGCGCCGTGTTGGTCGCCCGCTGGTGGATCCACAAAATCATGCAGATTGATATTTGACCATGACCACCCCCCTGCTCATCTTTGCCGTTTTCACTTCCGCCGTCGTCTTTGCCGGCGTGTTCGTGCCGTTCTACGCCATCTTCCGTTTTCCGGTGACGGCCGAGCCGCCGGTCCACCGGCGCATCGCGCAGGCCGTGGGGTTGGACCACGCCACCCTGTTTGAAAATCCGCTGATGGCCCCGCTCATGAGCTTGCTGCTGATGATCGCCATGCGCGTCAACTGGGCCGACCTGCGGGCGCGTGTGCGCCGCGACCTCAACGCCGCCGGCAATCCGGCCGGCTATTCGGTGGACCAATATGTGGCCATCTGCCTGTTGGCCCTGCTGTTTTCCGCCGTGGCGGCCACCCTGTTCGACTACCTGCTGCTCGGCGGCGCCAGCCTGCTGTTCACCCTGCCGTTTTTCAGTTGCATCGGCTTTTATGTGCCGCTGGCCACGCTCTCTTCGGCCGCTTCGGCGCGCACCATGCGCATCGGCAAGCAACTGCCTTACACCCTGGACCTGGTCGCGCTGGTCATCGCCGCCGGCTCGGCCTTCACCGAGGCCATTGAAACATTGGTGCGCGACGACCCGGAAGACGACCTCAACCAGGAATTGCGCATCGTGCTGGCCGAAATCCAGTTCGGCGCCACCCGCGCGGCGGCCCTTGGCAACTTGGCCGAGCGCATTCCGCTCGAAACATTGCGCTCGGTGGTGGGCGCCATCAACCAGGCCGAGCAATTGGGCACCCCCTTGGCCGCCATCCTTAAGACCCAGGCCGGCATGATCCGCATGCACCGCTCGGTGCGGGCGGAGAAACTGGCCGCTTCGGCCGGCGTGCGCATCCTGGTCCCCACCATGCTCATCTTGCTGGCCATCATGGCGCTGGTGCTGGTGCCCTTCATCATTTCATTCATGGCCAACAAAGTTTCCTTCTTCTGATCCGGCCCCCGCGCCGCCGCCCATGTCACTCCAAATCCACATCACCGCCGGTTCCCGCAACGGCCAGCGCCTGCTGGCCACTTCCGCCCCGCTGACCTTTGGCCGCGAGGCGGACAACCCGCTGGTGATCGACCTGCCGCAGGTGTCGCGTAAGCACGGTGAACTGGTGCCGCAGCCGGACGGTTCCTGGGTGCTGGTCAACCATTCACCCAACGGCACCCTCCTCAACGGCAAAAAAATCACCACCAAGCCGCGCCCCATCAGCGGTGAAATGGCCGTGCAGGTGGGCGACCTGACGATTTTCCGGGTGGTGGCCAGCGCAAGCAACGCGCCAACCGGTGCGGCGCCCGCGGCCCAGGCTTCCGTTGAAGCCAAGAAAAGCGGCATCAAACTGTGGGCGGGCATGGTGGTGGCCCTGTTCTCGGTCCTGATTGTGGCCATGATCGTGGTGGACAGCGCCAGCGAAAAACCCGATGCCCCCGCCGCCAAAGGATTCGCCGCGGAACTGTGGACCAGCCCGCAGATCTTGGCCGTCATCCAGGCTCCGCCGGTGGCCTTTCCGGTGCCCGATGACGCGCTCTATGAAACCAACCTGCGGCAAAGCCACGCTTTGTACACCACCGACAAGCCGATGCAGGAAGCGGCCTGGCTTGAGGCCTACCGCACCTACCGTGCCGCCATGCGCTGCAACAACCTGCAGTTCAAGGACCCGGGCGACAGCCATGATTACCAGGTGATCGTGGCCGAAGTGGCCCGTTTGGCCCAAAGGGATTACCAAGAGGCTTGTTTGGAACTCAACCGGAAAAATTACAAGCAGGCCAACGATTTGTTTGCGAAAATGCGCGCCTATGCCGGTGGCGCGGACCCCCTGTTTGGGGGAGAATTCCGCGACCACCTCCAAAAACTCAAGAGCATCGCCGCCTCCAGGCTCAAAAAATAATGTCCACCTGCGCTTCCTCCAGCCCGTCCAGTGCTTCCGCCTCCCCCGCCATGCCCGACCAGCGCGGCTATTTCGGCGATTTCGGCGGCGCTTTCATCCCCGAAACGCTGCGCTGCGCGGTTGAAGAATTGGCCACCGCCTACGCTTCGGCTTTGGCCGACCCTGAATTCGACCGCGAATACCAGCGGCTGCTGTGCGACTTTGTGGGCCGTGAAACCCCACTCTTGCATGCCGATCGCCTGAGCGACTTCTTGGGCGGGGCCCAGATTTATTTGAAGCGCGAAGACCTCT
>CAZVNU010000006.1:0-7622 GCA_964628335.1 uncultured Phycisphaeraceae bacterium | reverse complement strand
CCACACCGGCGCCCACAAGATCAACAACGCCCTGGGCCAAGCCCTGCTCACCAAACGCATGGGCAAGACCCGCGTCATCGCCGAAACCGGCGCCGGCCAGCACGGCGTGGCCACCGCCACCGCCTGCGCCCGCCTGGGGTTGGAGTGCGTGGTCTACATGGGCACCGAAGACATGCGCCGCCAGCGCCCCAATGTGCTGCGCATGCAGTTGCTGGGCGCCAAGGTGGTGGGCGTGGATGACGGCAACAAGACCCTCAGCGATGCCCTCAATGCCGCCTTGCGCGACTGGATGGGTTCCAGCGCCACCACCCACTACATCATCGGCACGGTGGCCGGACCGCACCCCTTCCCCATGATCGTGCGCAATTTCCAAAGCGTGATCGGCAGCGAAGCCAGGGTGCAGATTCTGGAAAAAATCGGCCGCCTGCCCGACCATCTGGTGGCCTGCGTGGGCGGCGGCTCCAACGCCGGCGGCTTGTTTTACCCCTTCATCAATGACGCCGCCGTCAAAATCCACGGTGTGGAAGCCGGCGGGCGCGGCACCCAACTCGGCGACCATGCCGCCCGCTTCTGCTTCGGCGGCAAGCCCGGCGTGCTGCACGGCATGAAGTCTTATGTGTTGCAAACCGACGACGGCCAAACCGCACCGGTCCACTCCATTTCCGCCGGCTTGGATTACCCCAGCGTGGGCCCCGAACACGCCCACTGGCACGAAACCGGCCGCGTGCGCTACACCAGCGCCAGCGACAGCGAAGCCTTGGAAGCCTTCCAATTGTTGGCCCGCCACGAAGGCATTTTGCCAGCCATCGAATCCAGCCACGCCTTGGCCGAAACCGTCAAACTGGCGCGTTCCTTGCCCAAGGACCAGGTCATCATCATGAACCTGTCCGGACGCGGCGACAAGGATTTGGACGAGGTGGTGCGGTTGCTGGGGATGTGATCACATGAGCCTCTCTTTCACCAAACCCTCTGCCCTGCCTGCCAAATTTGGCCAACTTTTGCGCCTGCTGCGCGAGGATTCAGGCATTTCAGGGGCAAAGCTGGCGCAAGAGTTGAAAGTTGAGCCGCGCTCCATCCGCCGTTACATCACTGAACTGCGCGAGGGGCACGGCATCCCCGTCATCCACGACAAAGCCAAGGGCGGCTATCGCCTGACTGGCACCACTCCAGCCTTGCCCAGCCAACTCCATTTCACGCCCCAAGAAGCGCAAGCGCTGGCGGTTTCCGCTGCGGCCTTGCGCGGGTTGCTGGCCTCGTCCCAAAGTGCCAATGACAGCGGCGGTATGGCCGCGCAATTGGATGCCTTGGTTGATCGCTTGGCCGCATTCCTGTCCCCCACGCAATCGCAACGCACAAAATCGGCCTTGGCCTGCGTGGATGTGGTCACATCGCCCCTGCCCGCCCGGGGCGATGTCTGGTTGGCCCCTTTGATTGAAGCCATTCTGGCCGGCACCCGCTTGCACTTGGGTTACCGCAACAAACACGACGATGCCTACACAGTCGCCATTGATCCCTATCACCTGCGCCATGTCCACGGCGCGTGGTACTTGGTGGCCCGCGATGTGAAAGCCAGGGAATGGAAGGTCTACAGTCTGGCCCGCATCCAGGAACTGGCCCCTGCGGGCGACCTGTTCACCCGCCGCCTAGACTTTGACCCCAAGCAATATTTTGAAGGCGTGTTGGGGGTGTTTGTCACCCAAGGCCCCTTGCGCCCGATCCGCGTGCGCTTCACCGGCTTCGCCGCCTTGCGCGTTCGGGAATGCGTGCTGCCCAAAGGCTTCTCGTTGACAGAGGAAAAGAAGCGCGGTAAAACGACCGGGGCATGGTTGCTGGCCGGAAAATTGCGCAATGCGGAGGATTTGCGGCCATGGGTCAATGGTTGGGGGGATGAGGCACAGTGGTTGTGAAGAGCTCGCCTTGGCGGACAGAAACTGTCCTGCATCACCCACATGATGCAAGGCATGTCCACCGCCACACCCCACCCCAATGTCTTTGTTTTTGATTTCAGGAAATCGAATAACCTGAGTCATCGACTACCACCCCAAACACAGGCCGGCGATATTCTGGCGTCCCCCAAGAAACGCAATCGAAAATCATTTGAAAAGATTCCTTTGGATGGCGCAGATGCCACCCCAGGGCCTTTGTACGCGGTTGATGCCGCCCACTCTGATGGCTTTCAAGTCATTCAAGTCAAACTGTCACGAGAGGAATTGCATGGCCGTCCCGCATGGTGGGCGCCACTGATTGGATACTGTGAAATCATTCATTTTCGCGCATGGCAACGCAGCGAAGGCGTTCTTGCCTTGTATCCCAGCGCCCCAATGACGACGCAAGCCATTTATCTGGCAACTTGGTGTACAAAAATCCGCGATAAAACCGTTTGTCAGGATGCCCATTCCAAATGGGGTTGCACACTGTACACCCATGCCTTGCTCTCCCAGATTGCGCTTCGTGCATATAAAAACTGGCGGAGCCAACCCAGACCCACTCCATCTCCAGAAATTTATATCTTGGACCGCATGCGTGAATTGCTGATTGGCACATGGGATCAAACACCGTGGAATCTCAATGAAACCGGACAATTCACGCAACTTTGGGGCGCGTTGGCCAATATTTATCTGCCTCTTCTTACGGGGTCATTGCCCACATCAAACCATTTTGAAGGAGTGTCATGGGCGCAACTGATCGAGGCGATCAAACGCGATGCGGAACAAGGGCTGCTTGAAACCGGGCTTTTGTTGGCCTGTGGAGGCAAGTCTTGTGATGAAAAAATCAGGGAACGGTGGATGAATCCGCCGAAGGTGGAGGGGGTTAAAAAAACGGCTCAAGGGGTGGCTGCGAGTGGGGTGAAGAAGGCGGTGAGGAAAGAGAAGAAATAGTTGCGCTTACGCCTGGGAACGCGGGCTTACAAGCCCGCTGAAAGAGCATGCGATGAAAAACCGCCGCGGGTGGGCGGCGGTTTTGAGTGGCAGGATTAGTTGATGGGTCAAGGGTTGGATTGGGCGAGCATCTTGGCTAGTTTTTCGACTTTGAGGGATTTTTTAGGATCGGCGTGGAGCATCAGGTGGCAATTGGCGCAGACGATGGCGAGGTCTTTTTTACTTGTCAGTTTCGGAGTCTCAAAAAACGCCAGTTGCTTGCGGTGATGAACCTGCAAAACGCGCGCGCCTTTGCCGTCAAGAAACTCTTTGAAATTCGTTTTACAGCATTCGCAGACCCCATCAGACTCTGCCAGTTTTGCATCACGGAGAGGCTTGCTTCGCTTGCTGCGGTAGGCAACATATTCGGATTTCAGGCCTTCGAGGGCGGCTTCGATGTCGGTGGCGGCTTTGGGCTGCTCATCCTTTGCATTGCCTGATGATTTTGATCCGCTCTTTTTCTTCCTACTACCCGCCAAAGAGACTAATCGTCCACGAGTCAATTTCTGTAATTCCTTTTCAAACTCTATAGGAACAATGCACGCGCTCTGTGGCGAATTCGGCCATTTCCAGCCCTTGAAATTCTTCAGCAACTCCTCCCGTGTAATGTAGGGATCCAACATCTGAATGTTGCCAATAGGGGCCATATGTTTCCCAGGCCATCCATATTCATCACCAGGCACGGGCACATCTAAAACCTCAGCAGAAGCAACTAAAGAACTCACCGGGGCAAGAATATAGACCAGCAGAATGTCACCCGGCTTAGCTTTGGACGGCACTGTCCAACCATCACAAATCGTATTGGTTCGCGCCCATTGGTCGAGATTTTTAATGTGATTTGAAGATTCTTTCCCATGCGAAATACAGATTGCCATTGCCACTCCTAAAAAAGTGAATTTTCCAACCCTCCAAACACCCCGCAACTCTACCCCCTCCACCCCAAAAAATCAACGCGATTTCCCCCACATCCCCGCCACCCGCCCATAACTCAAAACCTCCCCCGGCAGCCCCTCATCCTGCACATCCATCACGATGCAGGTTGCCGTCCCGCCATTCTTCGGCCCACGCAATCCACGCCCCACCATCTGTTCGTAGCGGATCGCGCTGGCAGTCGGGCGGGTCATGCACACAACATCCACCTTGGGCGCGTCGAAGCCGGTGGTCAGCACATCCACATTGCACAGGAAGCGCAAGCTGTCTTTTCCTTCGCGGAAGCGGCCGATGATGGCGGCTCGCTCGCTACGCGGGGTCTGGCTGGAAACCACGGCGGCGGAGCCGTCGCCACAGGCTTGATTGAGGAGCAATGCCATGATTTCCGCGTGGGCCACCGAGCAGGCGAACACCAGCGCGCGGCGGGCTTTGGGAAGTTTGGCCAGAGCATCCAGAATCTCCGCATTGCGCCGGGGATTCAGACCCAATTGCGCCAGAAAATCCTCCGGCACTTCGTGAAACTGCTTGAAGCGCGCCAATTGCGCCTCAGTCATCCGTTCGGTGGAGTCCAGCGACAACTTGCGCTCCTCTACATGCGACAAGATGCCGCGCTTTTGGAGGGTGGTGATCGGCGCATCCCCCAGCGTTTCTGGTCGAATCAACCGTTGGCTGAAATAACGGCGCAAGGATTCATCCTCTTTGGATCGCGTGCGCCATGGGGTGGAAGTCAGCCCAAGCACCGGCGGCGCATCGGCGCAAGTTTCCCACGCGCGCACCTTGCGCAAACCCAGATGGCGCAGCACATCGGCATGCTGCTCGTTGACCACCTTGTGGGTTTCGTCAATCACCACCGCGCCAAGTCTGGAATGCAACCCATCCAATCCGTCCAGACCACGTTCGACGGCGGACTTCATCTTTTGGATGCCACCAATCACGATCGTCGGACCTTCACCCAGTTCGAGCTCTTTTTTATTGCCCCACAAGCGCACGATGTTGAGCGGCACTGGCCGGCGGATCACCTGACCGCTCTTGCGCTTTGGTGGCGCCTGCCACACTTGGCGAAAGCATTCCCATGCCTGCAGCAGCAATTCCTCACTTTGGGCGATCCACAGCACCACATTGCGCTTCTGACCAAAGGCACCTTGCGCCAAATGGTCACACACCGCCTCCACCGTCACCCGCGTTTTGCCTGCGCCAGTAGGCAGGGAAAGCGCGGCAGCTTTGCCTGTTCCATCCTCAAGCAACTTGCGCATGTTGCGGTAGACCTCGTCCTGAAAATCATGCAGGGGCGCAAGTGGCGCCACCGAGACCACCTCTTCATCTTCCTGCGCGGGCTGGGACTCGCGCGCAGCCAAAGATGCAGGCAACCCCACTACCTCGCAAAACCGCCACGCCCACCGCCCGCCCTGATGCCAATAGCGCGCCATCACCTGGGAGCCTTTGCCGACTTGGGCCATGTTGCCATGCAGCAAGTCCGCTTTGACGCCCGTAAGGAGCGGAAACTCCGTGAACAGTTTCCGCCATTTGGTCGCCGGCAATTCCCGCAACAACTGTTCACGGGCCCATGGGCCAAACACCTTGTCCGAAAGTGTTCGCCGCCCAAGCAGCGTCACCACCGCTTCGGCCGGTCGCGAAATCGGCCCAGCCAATTGATAATTCTGCCGCAGTGCCTCGCGCGCGGCGCGAAGGGTCACTGCCATGTCTTTGGCATACGGTGAATCCAGGAACGCCTCCCATGCATCCTTGGAAATACGGTTGAGGACTTGGGTAATTTGCGCGTGTTCTGCTTCCGTCATGTGGTGCCTTATGAAATGTTTGGAAAATAATTTTGGATGAATCTTCCCCCTAGCCCCTCACCACCTGATCAAGCCCAATCGTGTATGTCTGCCCATCCTCCGTGCTCTTAACCGTCACCGTTTTTTCTTCGACATTCCGCTTGATCACGCGCCCGCTTAAAAGGGTGGACTTTTTCCCCACTCGGTGGATCAATTGAATTTCAGAACCAACTTTGGTCATGTCCATCAACTCTTTCTCCCGCAATATTGCCAGATCACCCCTATTAATCCTTTTCAACATTTTCTTCTTCATATTGTGTCCTCTTAAAAAAGTTATTGACAACAGGCAACGCACCTGTCTTGGCATCACCCACGCGCCATCACAAACGAATTCCGCGCAATATCGCGCAACGCATCACAAGCCGATGCAACGGCAAAGAGCATCAAAATAACCACCCCAGCAGACAGCCCGATAGCAAACAAAACAAGCAATCCCAAACCGACTCCGCTCGTCATCGCCTGCGCGCAAAACAGAACAAGAAGTGCCGCATTAATACCTCCAACCACCCGTAAAACCACGGCAATGGTGGACAATGCTTGATACCGAGGAATAGGCTGAAGGCGCAATTGACTCGCCTCAAATGAAATGTACTGCTGACGCTCCTCCAGTTCTTCCTCGCGGCGCGCCTCTTTCCGCTCTTGAGACAAGCAACGCTTCGCCTCTTCTTCTTGTGCTTTCTTTTCACGCGCTGCTTGCGCCTCCCTCTCAACGCGCTCGCGCTCTTGAGCCGCTTCTTTTTGTTGATTTTCAAGTTCCACTACTTGGGACTTCTTGCTCAATTTCTCCGCAACCAATTCATCTTCTCCAGGGATGACAAAAATTTGGCGGCAAGTCGGACACGCATCTTCTTGGCCGGCATCGACAAAGGGAGAGACCAATTCATGCCCGCATGCCGGACAATGAAAAAACACGCATTTCTTAAGACTGCCTGAAAGCAAACTACGACCGATATGGTAAGACATGACAACCCCCTTCAAAAAGTAAAAAATGACCTCCAACACAATCAAGCATCCCCCCCCTATTTCATCGCTTCACGCCACTCGCACCCTCCAAAAAAACGGCCACCTCCGCATAACCGTGATCCAGCGCCATCTGCGCGGCCAAGCCACGCATGCAGACTGCATCCAATTCAGATCCCGCATCCACCAGAAACCTAACCATCGCCATCCGCCCATGCATGGCAGCCACATGCATGGGCAAAAAATGCTCCGACTCTTCGCGTTGGTTGACCAAGGCCCCGTCTGCAATCAACTGCCTGGCCTTTTCCATATCGCCATGGGCGGCCGCGTAATGCAATGGTGACCAACAGGATTCCGATGGATAGCTTATTTTCGCGCTGATTCCAAGCAGAAATTCAACCATGGCCCGATGACCACCATGGACTGCGTAATGAATGGGCTGACAACCCTCCTTGTCCGTGACATTCACATCCGCCCCCAGCGAAATCAAAAACTGAACCAATTCAATGCGGCCACTGGAGGCTGCATGATGAATCAACTGGTCGTCGGACTCCTCGCCCACTTGATCCACTGGTACCCCTGCCGCGATCATAATTTTAAGAATTTCAAGGCTGGAATCCCCGGCCGATCCGCCTACGGCATAAAAAGCCGGATATTCGTAGTCATTTGGCCAATCCATTTTTGCCCCATCGGCAATCGCCCTTTTAACGCCCTCAATATCACCGGCTTCAATGGCCTCAATCAGGATTTCGTTGGCACGATTCCATTCCGCAATCAACCGCCGGACATTGGCACTCCCAGCACTTTCGGCGGCCTGGCGGAAGGCTTGATATTTATCTTCATCGGTCAAGATAGTCTCTGAACTCATGGCAATCTCCTAAGGGGTTTGAGGTCCCCCCAGTATGCCTCCCCAAGCGGACAGTTCCTGTCCGCTTGGGTTTCACCCCAGCAACTTCTTCCCCCTTAGCAAATGATGATA
>CAZVNU010000005.1:0-19887 GCA_964628335.1 uncultured Phycisphaeraceae bacterium | reverse complement strand
CGCAGTGTCGGCGAGAATTCTTTTTTGGCTAGACGGCGTTGATTGGACGCTTACGCTGCTTTTCCTTTTTTGCGCTGCAAACTGCGCCGGTGCAGGCCCAAACGGCATGAAAAAGGCAGCCCCTTTCATGTCCGCCATTGGGGCCGGAGATTGGAGACATTAAATTAAAAAATACAAGCTCGAAAGAGCGCTGCAAATTCAAACCCCCAACCGCAACCCCCCCGCCCCCACCGCCTCCAGCAACCGATCCAACTTCTCCACTGTCGGCACGCTTACGCCTTGTTCATAGCGCGCATACGCATTCACGCTCTTGAAGCCGAGTTTGGCCGCGATGTCCTTGAGCGTCAACCCGGATGATTCGCGACGCTGACGCAGGATGAGCGCAACCAGCCCGGCAGTGTCGGTGCAGGTGATTTCAATCTTGCGCCCAACCCACACGGCCGAAGTGCCCAGCGAATAACCGGCCAGATCGTCCACCACGGCGGCGGCCATTTCAAGCGCTTCCTGCTCGGTGTCGCCTTGGGTCCAAGCATCAAGATCGGGAATTTCGATGGACCAACCAACTTTTTCTTTATGGGTTTTTGCGGTGATTTTCATGGGTTACTTCCTTTTGGCTGATTTGAGGATGCCTTTGGCGGTGCCTTCTTTGATCTCGTTGTGGCGTGGCACCGGAATTTTTCGGGTGCCATTGGTCCACACATCATGCGGTTGGCGTCCTGTGCCACCGGGCGCTTCCCACCAGCCGAGATCCTTGAGTTTTTTTTCGAGGTCGCGTCGTTTCATGATCGGCTCCATGTTACCCCTATATGGGTAATCATGCAACTCCTCCCTTTTCACCCCGCCCGCTTCTCCAACTTGCGCTGCAAACTGCGCCGGTGCAGCCCCAGGCGGCGGGCGGCCTCCGAGATGTTGCCGCCGCAGTCGGCCAGCACCCGCTGGATGTGGTCCCACTCGACTTGGGGCAGGGTCGGGGTTTCCCCGGTGTTTTGATCCCAAAAGAACCCCGACCGTGAGGGAGGGGACGGCTTCCCCAGGAACCCCGCTCCCGCGTCCCCTCCCTGACGGTCGGGGTTCTTTGCCTGGGCGAATTTCGCATACGCCGCCACGATCTGGTCGGCGTTCACCGGTTTGGTCAGCACATCGGCCGCGCCGCGCTTGACGGCTTCGACGGCAGAAGGAATGCTGCCATAACCGGTGAGCAGCAGGATGCACGGCTTGCAGGCCAACGCCGCCAGTTCCGCCACGCTGTCCAGCCCGCTGCCGCCGGGCATGCGCAGGTCCAGGGTGATCAGGGCCGGTTGCTGGGCATGGGCCACGGCCAAGCCCTCGGCGGCGCCGGCCGCTTCATGGGTGACGAAATCACGCGCCGTCAACGCACGGGCCAAGCGGTTGCGAAAGGCGGCGTCGTCATCAATGACCACGGCGACCGGAAGTTCGCGTTTGCGGGCTTTGGGAATGCTCATGGGGCGCGGCCCTCAAGCGGCAATGCCAAAATTGCCACCGTCCCTTGCCCCGGTGTTGATTCAAGCCTGAGCGAGCCGCCGGCGCGTTCTGCCAGCAAGCGGGTGACAAACAGGCCCAACCCCATGCCGGCGCCCGGCTCTTTGGTGGTGAAAAAAGGTTCGCCGGCTTGGGCGAGGGTGGCCCCGTCCATGCCGGTACCACTGTCGCGCACCGTGATCTGCACGGCATCGTCTTTGTGTTGCGCCTCCACCTGCACCGGCGCATGGGCGGGCGAGGCATCCAGGGCGTTTTTCACCAGATTGCCGAGCATGCGGTCGAGGGCGGCGGGAGCCAGCGCCACCAGGAGGAGGGTCGGCTTTAGCCGACCTTGGCTTTCCAGGTCGGCTAAAGCCGACCCTCCTTTTAATTCCACCCGCCGGCCAAACCGTTCTTGAATTTGCGCCATCGCCTGCGCCACCTCCGCCCGGCCGTCGGCCGCCTCCGGATTCATGCCGTCCAAAATGGCCCGGCAACGCGCGGTTTCGCGCTGGATCAGTTGCGCATCGGCCTTCATCTCGCCTGCGGCGGCGCGCTCCATTTCGTGGGCGGCCAGCGCGATGGTGCCAAGCGGGGTGGCGATTTCATGGGCGGCCCCGGCCGACAGCGCGGCCAAGGCGGCGAATTGGTGGGCCTTGGCGTTGGCTTCGTTCAATTGCGTTTCGCGCTCGCGGCCGGCCCGCGCCACCCGGTTCATGAAGGCGGCGATGCAAGACGACACCACCACAAAGGCCAGCCACATGCCGTGCAGGTGAAACGAGAGGCCCGCCTGCTCGTTCTCGCAGCAGGGCGCAGGTTGGCCGTCAATCACCAGGGGCTGGTGCCATTGGAACAACAGTGCAAAACCGGCCGCCCCCAGCGCCACCATCACCCAGGCCCACGCACCGCCCAGCAGCAGGGCGGCCAGCACCACCGGCAACAGATAAAAGGCGGTGAACGGATTGGCCGGCCCGCCGGAGAGGGCGAGAAACACCGTGAGCAACGCCACATCGGCCCACAACACCGCAATCACCGACCGGCGCGGCTGGCGCTTGGCCAGCGGGGCGGCAAACAGCAGAAAACTCGCCAGCACGGCCATCGCCAGCCCCAGCATCGGCAACACCGCCACCCGCAGGCCCAGCGCCAGCCACGCGCCGATCAGCACCACGGCCAAACCGAACCACGCCGCCAGACGCAGGCGCAACAGCCACGGCAGGCTGGCGGACAACGGGGAATGGGCGGCGGAGAGGAACAGCATGGAGTGCATGGTAAAGCAGGAGAAACCGGAAAGATCAGGCGCCAAGGTAGACGCGGCGTCTACCTTAGAACTTCACTTCCGCGCCGAAGTAAACGCTCATCCCCTGCCCCGGCGTCGCCTGCGCCGAGGCGCCCGGCGCCAGCGAGGCGGTCGGGGTCGAGCTGCCATCGGCCAAATACAGTTTGTCGGTCAGGTTGCGCACCTCGGCGAACACCGACCAATGCTTTTGCTCAAAGCCGGCACGGGCGCCAAACAACGCATAGCCGCCCAGGTGATACGCCTCGCCGCCGCTGTGGTCAAAGGTCAAGTGTTTGCCGCCCACATATTGCAGATTGGCACCGGCGAAAAAGCCGCCGGGCTGACGGTAAAGCAATTCAGCAAACACCAGATGCTCCGGCAAGCGCGGCAGGCGGTTGTCCCCGTAGCGGGCGTCGCCGTCGAAACGGAAATCGGAATAAGTGTAGACCGTGTTGAGCGACAAGCGGTCCTTGGCACCGGCGACGGCGCGCACCAGCGTGAGGTCGGCGCCCAACTCGATGCCCTGGTGAAGGGTGGCATCGACATTCTGGTTGATGGTCTGGGCCGGGGCCAGCGGATTGGCGACAGTCAGCAATTCATCCTTGACCTGGCTGCGGAAGGCGGTGATTTCCCACTGGAGACGGTCTTGCCAATCGCCGCGCGCGCCGACTTCCAGCGTCCAGGCTTTTTGCATGGACAGATTGGTCGGCAGGCCCGCGCCGGCCAGGGCGTTGAGTTCGTTGGAACTGGGCGCCTCGGCGCTGCGCGAAAGGTTGGTGAACAGGGCCCACTCACGGGCCGCCTGCCACAACAGCCCCAGGCGCGGATTGAGCACGGTGTAATCTTCGACATACGACTGGTCGCCGGCCACCCCATTGGGCTGGCCGGGGATGGCCGCCAGCGGCGTGAAGGAATGATCGCGGTAATTGCGCACGGCATACGCGCCCTGCAGGGCGGTGATCACATGCCAACGCTCGGCGAATTCAAAATCATTCTGGATGAAGGCCTCGATCTGCCCGTTGTGGGTGCCGGCATCCAGCACCTGCTGGCTGGTTTTGGCGGTGCCGCCGGCCGTGGAGCGGTAGGTTCGCAGGCTGTCGTCGGTGTAGCCGCCGGTCAGGCCGGCCGTCAGCATATTTTTGCGCGATCCATCGAGGGCCGCCTCGCCGCGGTAGCGCAGGGCGCCGCCCACCTCGCGGTATTCGTTTTTCAAAATGCCGCCGAAGCCGGCCCACATGTGGTCGAGGGTGGAATGGTTGAGCCACAGCGTGGCTTTGATCTGGTGGTGCTCATCGCCGGCGGCGAAGGTGTCGGCCAGGCGGGTCATCGTCCAGTTGCGGTCCAGGTCAAAGCCGCCGGTGTTGGCGGCCTTTTCATCGCGGTTGGCCAGGAACTGCGCCTTGGTGATGTTGCCAGGCAATTCCTCGTCGCTTTTGAGGGTGGCCACCGTCAGGCGGTTTTCCGCCTGATCCGACAGGCGCCAACCCAGGTTGCCGGAAAAACGCCAGGCCTGCTGGCGGTTGTGGTCGCGGTAGCCCTCGGTCGCCGACTCGGAGCCGGAGGCGAAGAAATCCATGTCGCCATGCACCCCGCCGGCCTGCACCACTTCCTGCCGGTAACGGTTGGAGCCGCCGGTGGCCCGCACCTTGGCCGTCTCGCCTTGTGCGGCGAAATCATGGCCGGTGTACATCTGGTAATTCACCGCGCCAAACAGCGAGGTGTAACCCAGGTCAAAGGCATTGGCCCCGCGATAGACCTCCACGCTTTTGTACGCCGTCACATCCTGAAGCTGGCGCTCGGTGCCCATGTCCAGGCGCGACATCGGGATGCCGTCAAGCAGCGACTTCACCCCCCGGCCAAGGGACCCCGACAGGCCCGAGCCGCGCATCATCACCCCGTCGTGCGCGGTGGAATCGCTGATCACATACACCCCCGGCGCGTGGCGCAGCAAGTCGCTCTGGTCAAACACCCGCCCGCCCAGCCAAGCCTCGTCACTCACCACCGTGGCCGCCCCCGGCGTGGCCGCCACCCGCTCCTGCTGCGCCGCCAGCGAGCGGTGGGTCAGGGATTCGGCGTGACCTGCCACCACCACTTCGGGCAATTTGGCTGGCGCATCTTGCGCATCTTGCGCATTTTGCGCCGGGGCCAAGGGCGCAAGGGATGCGGGGGCCAGGGCGAGAACGAACAGCAGGCGGCGTGAAGACATGAACAGCGGACTCCCAAGAAAACGGAAGAAGGTGGAGCATGCAGAATAAAGGCGTCAACGGGGGGCAAAGGGTGGCGTTTTGTCGCAGGGAAGACGGGGGACAATGGGTGGCTGCATACTCTGTCCATAAATTCAATGGGTGAATTAAAAATGGGTTGTGGATAGGGACAGAGCTATTTGAGATGAGGGTGACGGCGATGGGCTCAGGCTCCATTCAAGCCCATGAAGATTCCAAATTCGCTAGATATCTTTCAATCAGACGAACTGCAATCTTTCAATTGGACGATCTCTAATCTTTCAATTGGACGAAGTCGTGCTAGACTTCCGCCATGGATTCCCATGAAATTTATCCGCGCTTGGCCCTGTCACGCCTTGAAGAAGCCTTGGCGGATACGCCGGTGGTGCTGATCCACGGTCCGCGCCAATGTGGCAAATCCACCTTGGCCAAACTGGCGGGCAAGCGCCATGGCCACGCGTACATGACCTTCGACAATGAAGTGACCTTGGCTGCGGCACGGCGGGATCCTGTGGGGTTTTGCGCGGAGCTGCCCGAACGCGTCATTTTGGATGAAGTCCAGCGGATCCCGGAACTGTTCACTTCCATCAAAGCTGCCGTGGATCGCGACCTTAAGCCCGGCCGGATCATCCTGACTGGCTCGGCCAACATCCTGTTGCTACCCAAATTGTCGGATTCTTTGGCCGGCCGCATGGAGGTCATTCGCCTTGCGCCACTGGCGCAGGCTGAAATTGAAACCACCACCGTGGGCCGCGGATTCTTCGACCGACTGTTTGACGGCTCCTTCCCCATGGTTCCATCCACCCGGCTTGGTGACAACTTACTGGAACGGGTCGTTCGTGGTGGATTCCCTGTCGCCCTCTCACGGACCGCACCGCACCGCCGGCGCGAGTGGCAGGCGCAATATATCCAGGCACTTGTTCAGCGAGATTTACGCGATATCTCCAAAGTGCGATCACTGGATGTGATTCCACGCCTCTTGGAATTGGCCGCCGGCCAATCCGCGCGCCTCTTCAACACCAGCGAACTCGCCGCGCCATTCGCGCTGAGCGCGCCAACCGTCCGCGATTATCTGGCCCTGCTTGAAAAGGTCTTTCTGATCGACCTTGTCCAACCCTGGCACCACAACCGCCTGAGCCGGATCGTCAAAACGCCCAAAATGCACTTGGCCGACACCGGTTTGGCCGCGGCCTTGCTTGGGCTGGATGTCGCCGCACTCAAGGCTGACGATTCCCTGCGTGGCCAGTGGCTGGAAACCTTCGTCTTCCAAGAACTCCGACGCCTGGCCACAGGACTCAAAGACGACTTGCGGTTCTACCACTACCGCGACAAAGACAAGCACGAGGTGGATATCGTCATTGAACGGAACTCCCGTGAAATCCATGGCGTGGAAGTCAAGGCATCTTCGACGGTCAGAGAATCCGATTTTGCCGGCATGCGCCATTTGCGCGATGCCGGCGGCAAAAAATTCAAAACCGGCGTGGTTCTGTACGACGGCGAATCATCCCTGCCCTTTGGTGGTGGATTTTTTGCGGTGCCGTATGGGGAGTTGTGGCGGATGGGGTGAGGTTTGATTGGGGTAAGCGGCGATGGGTTTTTGGCATGCCTCTGGCATGCGGGCGGGCAGTGATTCAGCGCGGGTTGTGCCTGCATTCGATCTGCGGTGAATCCATTGTGGATGCCTGTGGTTTTTTGGTTTTGGATGAGGAGGCGCATGCCCCGCATCCTACCGCCCCCACCCCAAAAATAACCCGCAATTTTTGAAACCTCCAAAGCGCAACTGGTCGGCTAAAGCCGACCCTCCCGGTTCACCCCATACCGCACGCTGCGCCCCCCGCCGCCCACGCTGCGCAAGCACCCCTTCTCCACCAACTCCGCCAAATGCCGGGTCGCCGTGGCTTTGCTGACTTTGGCCACCGTCCGATACTGGGCGGCGCTGATGCCCAATGGGAAATTGCCTTCGCCGCCGGCGAGCAAACGGTTGAGCACTTTGACTTGCGCTTCGCTCAAGCCCTGGTCGGCATGGGCACGCCAAAATCTGGCTTTGGCCAACACGCCGTCGGCTTGGGCCAGCGCATTGTGCAAGGCGTCAAGCAGGGTGGAGAGGAACCAGGCCAGCCAGGGCGTGATGTCCAACGGGCCGCGCTGGGTTTGTTCCAAGATGTCGTAATACTGCTTGCGGCGCGCCAAAATGCTGGCGGCGCAGGCGAACAAACGGATGGTGCGCTGATCACTTTGCGCCAAGGCCAAGTCGGTGATGGCGCGGGCCAGGCGACCGTTGCCATCTTCAAAAGGATGCAGGGTGACGAAGTACAAGTGGGCAATGCCGGCGCGCAGCAAAGGGTCGAGCGATCGGTCTTGGCGGCTGGTGTTGAACCATTCCAAAAAGGCGGTGACTTGTGCCGCCAATGTGTCGCGGGGCGGAGCTTGGTAATGGATGGTCGGCGCATCCAAACGGCCGGAAACCACCCGCATCGGCGAATCGCCGCGCAACGCGCCGATGCGCAGGCGGTCAAAGGCGTCCGGCGGAGCGTCGGCA
Source organism: uncultured Phycisphaeraceae bacterium (assembly GCA_964628335.1). Taxonomy (GTDB): domain Bacteria; phylum Planctomycetota; class Phycisphaerae; order Phycisphaerales; family Phycisphaeraceae; genus CANIYR01. The sequence continues at coordinate 12,371 of CAZVNU010000005.1, read as the reverse complement.
AACAGCAAGGCATGCCAATGGCACAGGCGCTCCGAGGTCAATGGCGAAGCCAAATCACCGGTGACATTGACGATCAACTCCGCCAACCCTTCGCTCTGCAGTGAGCGGCGCCCGGCGCCGGGCGCAGCCACCTGCAACCGATGCGCCAAAGAGGAGCGCACCGACTCGGCATTGAGGGTTTCGCCCTCGATGGCGGACGAGGCGATCAGGTTTTGCAACAAGGCATCCAGCGCCTGCGGCCCCTCGGTTTCATGGGCGCTTTGAGCCCGGCCAAACAACTCGCCCTGGGCTTGCAACACCTGACGCAAAGGCTCGGCCAAAGCCTCGGCCTGCCACACAAAGTGGGGCCAGTCGGGCTGGGTCCAGATCCAGTCGTTGAAATGGGGTGGGCGGGGGATATAAACCATGAGATAGGCCTTATGAGCCGATTATAGCCCCTATTCGGCTCTTATCATGAGCCGAATAGAGGCCGTATTCGGCTCATGACAGAAGACTGATCGCCAACCACATACTCTGTCCATAAATTTAATTCATTAAAAAACAACATCTTGTAACTAAACTTGGCTCTTTTTGGCGGGTGATGGCCGGCCACTGCCGGGCCAGCCCGTGAAATGAATGCCGCCTTGACTTTTCACAACACTTGGCAAAACCAGAGCGCGGCATGCCGCGCCCACCAAAACCACTCCGCCTGCGCTGCATGCCGCAGGCCCCACCTCCCCGGCCGCTTCTCCTTAGAATTGCCGCTCTTTTCCCCCTCCCACCCATTTTCAGGAACACCCCATGGCTCTCCTCAAAGGCAACGCCGTCATCGGTCAATCCGGCGGCCCCACCGTCGTCATCAACTCCTCGCTCGTCGGCGTGATCGAGGGGCTCAAGGCCGCGAACTTCAAGGGCAAGATCCTGGGCGCCAAGAACGCCGTCGACGGCTGCATGGCCGGCAACTTCTTCGACCTCAAGAAGGTCAGCCAGCCCAACTTGAACCTCTTGGCCGGCACCCCCTCCTCGGCCCTGGGCTCCTCGCGCCGCAAACCCTCGCCCGAGGATTTGAAGCAGCTCGCCGCCACCTTCAAGAAGAATGATGTGCGCTACTTCTTCTACATCGGCGGCAACGATTCAAGCGACACCTGCCGCATCGTCTCCGAGGCCGCCGCCGCCATGAACTACGACATGGTCGCCTACCACTGCCCCAAGACCATCGACAACGATCTGGTCTGCAACGACCACACCCCCGGCTTCGCCTCCGCCGCCAAATTCGTGGCCCAGGCCTTCATCGGCGACGAGCTCGACAACAAGGCCCTGCCCGGCATCAAGATCAACGTGATCATGGGCCGCCACGCCGGCTTCCTCACCGCCGCCTCGGTTCTCGGCCGCGCCACCCCCGAGAACGGCCCACACCTCGTGTACGTGCCGGAAGTCGCCTTCAGCATCGAGAAGTTCCTCGCCGATGTGGACGCCGTTTACAAGAAGCTCGGCCGCTGCGTGATCGCCGTCTCCGAAGGCATCACCCTGGCCGACGGTACCCCGGTCGCCGTGAAATTGGCCGAAACCCAAGGCACCGCCGTCGAGCGCGACGCCCACGGCAATGTGCAGCTCTCCGGCTCCGGTGCGCTGGCCGACGCCTTGGCCGCCGAAATCAAGACCAAGCTCAAGATCAAGCGCGTGCGCGCCGACACCTTCGGTTACCTGCAGCGCTCCTTCTCCGGCCTGGTGTCGAAAGTGGACGCCGCCGAAGCCCGCGCCTCGGGCAAGCTCGCCGCCAAGATGGCCCTGGCCGGCAAGTTCTCCACCGGCTCGATCACCATCAACCGCGCGCCGGGCAAGATCTACAAAGCCGTGTACGGCCGCGTCGAACTCAAGGACATCGCCGCCAAGACCAAGCACCTGCCGACCGAATGGATCACCAAGGAAGGCAACCAGATCACCGATGGCTTCGTCAAATATGCCAAGCCGCTGGTGGGCGAACTGCCGAAGATCTACCAGTTCAAGTTCTGATTGGAAAGTAGACGCGGCGGCCCGCCGCGTTCACCGACAACCCATTTGAAAACAACGCGCGTTCCATCACGGAAGGCGCGTTGTTTTTCTTTTTTTGGGGGGTTTGGCAGAGCACTTGCGCCTTCATCCATTCCGCTCTGCCTATAGTTCCAGCATTCATTCGGGAGCCCCATGCCTTTCACCGACTACCACGCCGCCTACCTTGCCCATGCCCTGACGCGCCGCTGCGCCTCCGACAGCGCCGACAAACTGGCCGGCGCGCTGGTGGACGCCAAGGTGGACCTCAACCCGCACCAGGTTGAAGCGGCGCTCTTTGCCTTCCGGTCGCCTTTCTCCAAAGGCGCGCTGTTGGCGGATGAAGTCGGCTTGGGCAAGACCATCGAGGCCGGTTTGGTCCTCTCTCAGCGCTGGGCCGAGCGCAAGCGTCGGTTGCTCGTCATTGCCCCGGCCAACCTGCGCAAACAGTGGTTCCAGGAATTGCAGGAGAAGTTCTTTCTGCCGTGCCGCATCTTGGAGAAGAAGTCCTTTGATGCCGCCCTCAAGGCCGGGAACTTCCGTCCGTTCGAGGCTGACGGCGTCGTCATCTGCTCCTATCAGTTCGCTTGCAGCAAGGCCGACGCCGTCCATTCCGTGCCGTGGGATCTGGTGGTGATGGACGAAGCCCACCGCCTGCGCAATGTCTACAAGCCTGAGAACAAGACCGCCAACAGACTCCGCTTGGCATTGCAGCCGTTCCCGAAGTTGCTGCTCACCGCCACGCCGCTCCAAAACTCCTTGCTGGAGTTGTACGGCCTCATGAGTTTCATGGACGAGCACGCCTTCGGCAGCATGGCAAGTTTCCGCGAGCAGTTCGCGCGCGGCGAAAGCGAAGAATCCTTCGCCGCCCTCAAGGCGCGGATCAAGCCGTTTTGCCATCGCACCCTGCGCCGCCAAGTGGAGGCCTATGTGAAGTACACCAAGCGCCAGCCGATGGTCCAGCCCTTCACGCCGGAGGAAGGTGAAGACCGTCTGTATGAGGCCGTTTCCGAATACTTGCGCCGCGAGAACCTGCAAGCCCTGCCCAACGGCCAGCGCGCCCTCATCACGCTGGTCCTACGCAAGTTGCTGGCTTCCTCCACCCATGCCATCGCGGGGGCGTTGGAAACCATGATCGCCCGCCTGCAGGCGCAACTGGCCGCCCAAGAGACGCTGGCCTTGGGCGAAGCCCTGGAAGCTGACTATGAATCCCTGGAGGAAACAGAAGACGAGTGGGACGACGCCCCCGAGCCGATGACCGCAAACAACCTCGCGGCCACCCGCGACGAAATCCGCGAGTTGGAGGGTTTCCGCCAGTTGGCCCTGTCCATTCCCCACAACGCCAAAGGCAAGGCGCTCGTCACCGCCCTTGATCGGGCTTTTGCCGAGGCCGGCCGTTTGGGGGCCGCACACAAAGCCATTATTTTCACCGAATCCCGCCGCACCCAGGATTACCTCTTGCGCGTGTTGGCCGACAGTTCCTACGGTGAAGGCATCGTCTTGTTCAACGGCTCGAACAACGACCCGCGTTCCCGCGAGATCTACACCCAGTGGGCGGCCCGCCATGCCGGCACCGACAAAGTCACCGGCTCCAAGACCGCCGACATGCGTTCCGCGCTGGTGGACTACTTCCGCGAAAACGGGCGGATCATGATCGCCACCGAGGCCGCGGCCGAGGGCATCAACCTCCAGTTCTGTTCGCTGGTGGTCAACTACGACCTGCCGTGGAACCCCCAGCGCGTCGAGCAACGCATCGGCCGTTGCCACCGCTACGGGCAGAAGCACGATGTGGTGGTGGTCAACTTCCTCAACCAGAAGAACGAGGCCGACCAGCGCGTCTTCCAACTGCTCTCGGAAAAGTTCAAACTGTTCGAGGGCGTTTTCGGCGCCAGTGACGAAGTGCTCGGCGCCATCGAATCCGGCGTGGACTTTGAAAAGCGCATCGCCGGCATTTACCAAAATTGCCGCGCGCCGCAGGCAATCGCGGACTCCTTCGACCGCCTGCAGGCCGATTTGCGGGCCGAGATCGACGACGCGATGAAAAAGACCCGGCGCACCCTGTTTGAGAATTTCGACGATGAGGTGCGCGAGAAATTGCGCCTGAACCAACAGCATTCGGCGCAATCCCTGGGCCGCTTCGAGCAGATGCTCATGGCCCTCACCCGGCAGGAGTTGGCCGGATTCGCCGAATTCCCGGATGACAACGCCTTTCACTTGCGCGCCTGCCCGCCCGGCGTGGAGGCCGAACTGGGTTTCTACGAATTGCCCCGCCGTTCCGGCGACTCGCACCTGTACCGCCTGGGCCATCCGCTGGCCGCGCAACTCATCGCCTGCGCCAAAGACCGCCCGTTGCCACCCGCCGAGATCGTGTTTGAATTGGCCAACCATGCGGGCAAGGTCAGTTCGTTGGCAGCCCTCAAGGGAAAGTCCGGCAGTCTGTCCCTGACCCTGCTCACGGTGGAGGCGCTGGACCAGACTGAGGACCACCTGATCCTTGCCGGCCAGAGCGAGGATGGCCAAGCGCTCGACGACGACGCCTTGCACCGCTTCTTCTCCATTCCGGCCAAGGTGGCAGGCGCCCTTGCGACCATGCCCGCGCGGGAGGCCTTGGCGGCGCAAGCGAATGCCAAGACCGCCGCCATCCGCCAAGACATCGCCAAGCGCAACTTGGCCTTTTTCGGGGCCGAGGCCGACAAACTCGATGGCTGGGCCGATGACCTCAAGGCGGGTCTGGAGCGGGAAATCAAAGACTTCGACCGCCAGATCAAAGAAGCCAAGCGGGCGGCTTCGGTTTCCCTGTCATTGGAGGAGAAGTTGGCCGGCCAACGGCGAGTCAAGGGCTTGGAAACAGAACGCAACAACAAGCGCAAGACGCTGTTCGAGGCGCAGGACCAGATCGATGCCGAGCGGGAACGGCTGATTGCCGGGATGGAGGGGAAGTTGAAGGAGGGGGTGGTGAGCCGGAGGGTGTTTGAGGTGGGGTGGCGGGTGGAGTGAGAAGCGGGATGCGAGGGGCGAAAATTTTCCGAATATTTGCCGGCTTGGCTCTGTCTTTTGCCGATAGGAGGAAGTAGAATCAACCTCTACTCTCACCCCCTTCCATGGCCACTGCCGAACACATCAAAGCTCTTGTGGAAAGCCACGCCCATCAAGATGATGAGCGCTTTTATGCCGTGGCGTTGCAGGTGGCGGCGCAGGAGGCGCGGTTGGGGCATGCCGCCGCCGCCAAAGGGATTCGCGATGTGGTGGACCGCAGGCGTCAAACTCCGGCATCATCCGGTTTTTCGCAGTTGCGCCCGGAGTTGACGGGGTTGATGACGGAGCACAATCCACAAGTCCATGTGAACCAAGCCAGTTTGGCCACGGATGTGGCTGCCGGGTTGACCCGCATTCTGACGGAGCAGCGTCGTCGCAGCGACTTGCGGATGCATGCGCTTCAACCCATCCACCGCGTGCTTTTGATGGGGCCGCCCGGAACTGGAAAGACCTTCACCGCTTCTATTTTGGCTACCGAATTGGGCATCCCCCTGCGCGTGGTGCAGTTGGATGGCGTCATCACCAAATTCATGGGTGAAACCGCCGCCAAATTGCGCCTCATTTTCGATGAGGTGCAGGCCACCCGTGCCGTTTATTTGTTCGACGAATTCGATGCCCTCGGGGCGGAGCGGTCGCGCGACGGCGAAGTCGGCGAAATCCGCCGTATTCTCAATTCCTTCCTCCAGATGCTGGAGATGGACGCTTCAGACAGCCTGCTGGTGGCCGCCACGAACCATGCGCAATTGCTCGACAAGGCGCTTTTCCGGCGGTTCGACATGGTGATCCGCTATTCGCTGCCTACGCCGGAAATGGCGGTCAATTTGATGAAGAACCGCTTGGCGACCTTTGATACCGCACGCGTGGATTGGGAGTCTGTTGCCCTGTCCGTCAAGGAACTTTCACAGGCGGAACTGGCGAAAGTGGCGGACTTGGCAGCAAAAAATGCAGTATTGAGTGGGAAGTTGGTAATCACCACCGAGGCTTTGTTGCGGTCGCTCAAGGAGCGGCAGGCGGCGCATGGTGGAAAGGGTGAGTGATGGCCAAGATCGCCCAAGGCAAAAAAGTGTACGCCCATGCAACTCCTCCCGTGATCGCGGAGGGGCGTTTGTTTACAGCGGCCGAGTTGTTGGTCGCCCTTTCCGACCGCATTCCTCCCCTTATTTGGGACGAGGCCGGTGCTGCGGAGATTCAAGCACTTTTGGCCGGTGTGGCCACCACTGATTTTGATGGGGCCAAGTTACAGGTGGCCTTGGGTGGCCGGCGTGAGCCGGAAGATTGGCAGGTGGGCGAGGCCATGGCGGAAGCCTATTTGACAGACCATCGCAATTGCCATTTTCCGTGGCCCAGCAGCCGGGATCTGCGCAATCCAGCAGCCAGTCCGGCGGGGGCGGATTTGGTTGGCTTTCACGCCCACAAAGGCTCCCCTCGTTTTGCATTCGGCGAGGTGAAAACATCCACGGAAAAACGGTGGCCTCCGCAAGTTGTAACCAGCCGGCATGGGCTGGCGAAGCAATTGGAAGAACTGCGTGATTCAAGCGAGATCAAAACCCATCTTGGGATCCGCTACATGGGCGGACGCGCCAACGGTTCGTCGTGGATTCCTGCCTACAAGTCGGCGGCATCGCGCTATCTCGGAAATCCTGGGGATATTTCCCTGTTTGGCGTGTTGGTGCGCGATGTCGAGCACAAGGAAGAGGACATCAAATCCCGTGCAACCCAGTTGGCGGCAGAATGCCCCAAAGACACGGGCATCGAATTAATTGCCATGTACCTGCCGGCCGGTGAGATTCCCAACCTTGCGTCCCATGTGATGAAAGGAGGCAAACAATGAGTTTTCTGACCAAAGAAGCATTGCTGGCCATAGAAAACCACTGGGCCGTGGCCTCCATTTCCCCAAACGAACGGAAAGCGGCCAAGACCATGGCCGAAGAACGGTTCGTCCAGCGGGCTCTGGGAGAAATCTTGCCTATTTCAGGCGATGGTTTCAAAGCACCGCTTGTGGCGCGCGTTGCCATGGCGTACGAATTGGCGGCGGTGGAAGGATTGGATGCGTTGCTGGTGGATGGCGATGCGGCGCAATGCGCACAAGCCAAGGCGGGCGCCCATGAGGCATTCGCCCTCAGGCGCGGGCTCCCGTTGCCGGCGGATGCGTCCGAACGGGTTTTCCATGTACTCCACCTGGCCGCACTCGCCTACTGCGGAGAGCGCGACACCGACCTACGCCGCTGGCTCAAAGAGACGCCTGATGCCATGACGCCTCCTTCGGTGGCGACCGTTTCGTGGGAGCACCGGGTGATGTTCCGGTTGTTTGAATGCTGGATCAGTCTGTTTCGCAAAGACAAGTGGGACGACCTTGACCGCATCCGCGAGGCCATCCTCGGGTTGCGTCATGATCAGAAAACCTTCGAGGCGAAAGCCCTGGCGGAGGAACAGGGTGCCCACCCGCAATGCACCGCTTTACGCTTGGTGGCTCTTTACCATTGGGCCAAAGCCACCGAATTGCTCGCCACCTACATGATGCAGGGCGAACCGGTGGGGATCTCCACGGAACTTGACAAGCACTACGAGGAGGCGGGAAAAGCCGCACAATCGTCCACGGATCGCCTGCTTGAAGTCCTGTTGCGCTGGCTCCATGTGGCTTCCCGGCAAATGGTTGCCGCATCCGTGTGGCATGTGGCGCGCAAGGTCAACTCCCGCGTGACCAAGTTCGTCAGCCATGCGACGCGGACGCGCTCCCTGTTTGAACTACTCCCCCCGCAAAGGGCGGCGGTCCAAGAACAGGGCCTTTTGGACCCGGCCGCGCAGGCCGTGGTCGTCAATTTGCCAACCTCCGGTGGCAAGACCATTTTGGCCCAGTTCCGCATATTGCAGGCACTCAACCAATTTGCCGCCGACGGCGGTTGGGTGGCTTATGTGGCCCCCACGCGCGCCTTGGTAGCGCAAGTGACGCGCCGCTTGCGCCAAGACTTCGAGCCCTTGGGCATCCATGTCGAGCAACTCACTTCCGCCGTCGAGGTGGACGGCCATGAAGAAACGCTGCTTGGCCATCCCGATGCCAACAAGTCGTTCCATGTGCTGGTGACCACGCCGGAGAAGTTGTCCATGGTCATCCGCAACAAGAAGGTGCCGGCCTCGCGGCCGCTTGCGCTGGTGGTCTTGGACGAAGCCCACAACATCGAGGATGAGTCGCGCGGCGTGCGCATTGAACTTCTTTTGGCCACCATCAAAGGTGAATGCGCCAGCGCCAATTTCCTGCTGCTCATGCCCTATGTGCCCAACGCCGGGGATTTGGCGAAGTGGCTGGATCCGCGCGGCGGCAAGACCATCAGCCTTGGCACGAGCGCGTGGATGCCCAATGAGCGGGTCATCGGGATGTTCGCCGCCGCGGAAATGGAAAAGTGGGGCGACTGGCAACTCCAATTTGAAACCTTGGCGACGACCCACAAGACCATCCAATTGCGCGGGAAGCATGTCGTGGGCGGCGTGAAGCCCTTGAATGTCACCCGTTCGGACGCCAACCCCACCACGCAGGCGGCGGCGATGGCGCAAATTTTCTCCAAACGCGGCACCAGCGTGGCCATTGGCCGCACCATCCGCGATGTCTGGAGCATGGCCCGAAAAGTCCAGGAAAGTTTCCCGCCGCTCGCGGAAAAAAGCGGAAAGATCGTGCTGGTCCAAAACTTCCTTGCCACCGAAATCAGCCCGACCTTTGAGTTGATCGGCATGCTGGATCGCGGGGTGGGTGTCCACCATTCCGGCCTGTCCGAAGAAGCCCGCGCCCTGATCGAATGGCTGGCGGAATCCGGCGAGTTGCGCGTGTTGTGCGCCACCACCACCTTGGCGCAAGGCATCAACTTCCCGGTGTCCTCGGTATTCCTCGCCAGCATCCATCAGGCCAGCGACACGCCGCGCAAAGACACCCGGATGCCCCACCGCGCATTCTGGAACCTCGCCGGCCGGGCCGGGCGCATTCAGCACGACAGCGTGGGCGTGGTCGGCATTGCCGCGGGCAACAAGCCCAACGAAGTCCGGGGATTCGTCCGGGATAAGCTGGAAGACATCGTGTCCCGCCTAGTGTCCCTGGCGCAGGATGTGGAAAAGGCCACGCTTCCTGGTGGCGGAGTTCAGGTCATCCATCGTGAAGAATGGGCCGATTTCCGCAGTTACATCGCCCACTTGTGGAGCGAGAAGAAAAATTTGGATGCCGTGCTGGCCGAAACCGAGCAGGTGTTGCGCCGGACCTACGGCTACGGCGCCCTGCCGCCCAAGACCAAGGCCGCCTTGCTTGAGGCAACCAAGGGCTATGCCTCGAAATTGGCGGAGCATCCCGAGAACGCCATGTTGGCGGATTCCACGGGCTTTGCGCCGGAAGGCGTCAGGACCGCGATGTTGGAGTTGGGCAAACTGGAGAACAAGTTGCGGGCATCCGACTGGACGGCCAAGAGCCTGTTTGGTTCCGGCGCGCATTCGGCACTGCCTTCCTTGATCGGCGTGATGATGAAGATCCCGCAGATCAGCAATTTCGAAAAAATCGCCGGCCAAGGCGACGGCATGAAGCATGTCGCGGAAATCGCCATGGCATGGGTCGGCGGCCGGAGCATCGACTCCATCGCCAAGGAATATTTTCCGGCTGAAAAGGGTGAAAAGTTCGATCTGACGGATGCCATCACCAAAACCTGCCAGGCCATTTATCGCAACTTGGCGATGGACGGCACCTGGGGGCTGTCCGCGCTCAGCAAGATGCCGACTTCGGGCTTGAAGTTCGATGAGATGACGCCGGAGGCCAAGCGCGCGGTGAATAGCCTGCCGGCGATGCTTTACCACGGGGTGAAGACGGAAGAGGCGGTGATGATGCGCATGAACGCCGTGCCGCGCAGCATTGCGGAGGCGTTGGGGGCGCAGTTCTCGCAGGCGGCGGGCGGCGGCGAAAAGACCGTCCGCGAAGCGCGGGAGTTTTTGCGCGGGCTCAAGGAGGAGCAGTGGGCGGCGGTGGCGCCGGCCAAGGCAAAGATGAGCGGGAGGGAGTATCGGCGGGTTTGGGGGGTGCTTTCGGGGGAAGGGGAGTGATGATCAACCCAGTTTCCATCACTGAAAAGTTGCTTTTTTCCACGGTGCGCATTGAGACGCAGACGGCGGAGGGGAGGGGCACGGGGACGGGCTTTTTCTTTTCATATCGCATAGATCCGCAACGAACATTGCTGGTCATCATCACAAACAAGCATGTGGTGAAGGGGGCTTTAACGGGTCAGTTTCATCTGCACCAAGCAGATCGAGCTGGACCAGATGCTATGCCTCTGTCTCGTTCTTTCCCTGTCCCGTTGAACAACTTCGAAACCCAATGGATTGGTCACCCCGTAGATGAAGTGGACTTGTGTGCCATGCCCGTGCAGTTCGTTGTGAACGAGGCGATACGGAGGGGGAATCCTCCGTTCTACGCCACCTTGGATGAGTCTTTTATCCCAACCGAAGCACAATTGAGCGAGTTTTCGGCCATGGAAGAAGTTGTCATGGTCGGTTATCCCAATGGCCTATGGGATGCGGCCAATAATTTCCCTTTGTTACGTCATGGGGCGACAGCCAGCCATCCGGCCATAGATTTCAACGGGAAACCTGAACTCGTGATTGACGCCGCCTGTTTTCCGGGGTCATCAGGCTTCCCTGTGGTACTTGTCAGATCAGGTTCCTATTACAAAAAAACAGGATGCACCGTGGTGATGGCGGGTGAACAGATTTTTCTTCTCGGGGCGCTTTATGCCGGCCCGATTCGAGAAGCTGAAGGCCGTATTGAAGTTCGGCCGATTCCGACTTCCATGCAGCCCATTCCTGTGACTCAGCAGATGATCCATTTGGGGTATGTGGTCAAGGCCCGGGAAATCTTGGCGCTTGGGGAGCACATTCGGTCAACCTACAAAAACAAGCTTGAGCAAGACCGAGTAAAAACTGCGAGCGCACATTAAGGTCATTTTTGGAAAAAATTCAACCATAATCATTCCGCCTCCATGTCCACCCGCAAACCCAAACTCGAACTCACCTGGATAGGCAAAGAAACCCGGCCCAAACTGGAGCCGCGGATTCTTTTGCCGGATGCCGGCCTCAGCCACCACGCCAAGCAACGGGCGGGGGAGGGCGACCTGTTCGACAACCGGATGTCAGTAAACAAAGAAGTTAAAAAAAATCCCAACCGTTGTTTCGGTCCTAGCCCATACGCTAAGGTTCCTTGTTACACTCCGCCCAACATATCCGCCGCACCGCTCGCTGCTTGGCCTTGGCCTCGAAGTGATGTGCATCAAGGGCGGATTTTTTCATGGGCAAATGGCATGTGCGGCGGAGGTCGACATCCATGAGCAAATTTCCTTTTGCGAAGCCGTGGTGCTCGTTTGCCGATCAAGTGGCGACGCTGGAGTCGCGCGGCATGGTGGTGGCGGATCGCCCTGCGGCGGAGGCGTTTCTCGCCCATGCCAACTACTACCGCTTCAGTGGCTATGGCCTGGCTTTTGAATCTTCTCGCCATGCTTTTATCCCAGGCACTGCCTTTGAGCAGGTGCGTGCGGCATACGAATTTGACTGGGTGTTGCGCGACTTGATTGCCGAGGCATTGGAGATCGTGGAAGTTGATGTGCGCACCGCCATCGCCTATTGCTTCGGGCAACAGCATGGCGCGTTTGGCCATGTGGACCCTCGCCGTTTTTATTGGGATGCGGCCAAGCATGCAAAATGGCTTGACAAGGTTCGGGAGGAAACGGAACGTTCCAGTGAATTGTTCATCACCCATTTTGGCGCAACTTATGCCGAGTTCCCAGACTTGCCCATCTGGATGGCGACGGAAGTCATGTCTTTTGGCGCCCTCTCCCAGATGTTCAGTCACATGGACAAGGGAGATCAGCGGCCGATCGGTTCCCGTTACGGCGTACAGGCGTATTTCCTGAAAAGCTGGCTCCACCACCTGGTTCATGTTCGCAATGTCTGCGCGCACCATTCACGGCTTTGGGACAGGAAGTGGGCCATCAAGCCGGAACTTCCCCCGTCCAACGCATGGGCGGCCCCGCGCCTGCCGTCGAACATGCAGATTTTTGCCACCATGCTCATCCTCAACCAGATGCTTAGGTGTGCGCCTGCCGCGGAGCCGCTTCGGTTGCAATGGCGTCAACGCATGGAGGCTCACCTTGCCACCCCGCCTTCTTGCGCCGACCCGTTGGGACGCATGGGCCTTCCCGCCAACTGGGCATCGCATCCGCTTTGGAAATAACCTCACCCCATGTCCATCCGCAAACCTAAACTCGAACTCACCTGGATAGGCAAAGAAACCCGGCCCAAACTGGAGCCGCGGA
>CAZVNU010000004.1:0-21658 GCA_964628335.1 uncultured Phycisphaeraceae bacterium | reverse complement strand
GTTGCGCCTCCTTTTTCAGGCGCAGGGCCTTCCACTCGGTCTTGGGGATTTTGGCGGCAGCGCCCAGGGATTCAGAGTCCCGCTTGCTGCCGTTGCCGGTGTACCACCACAGGCGCAGGTATTTGACCCCGCGCACGCTGTAGGTGCCGATGTGAACGCCGTCGTAGGATGCCATGCGGGCATCCTACAAAATAACTCCCTTATTTTTCTAGCCGCCGTTGGTTGAGGCGGGGGATACTGTGGTGGCGTGCTTGTTTTTGTGCAGGATGGCCACCACGGCACCCCCAGCGACCACCACCACCAAGGCAATCCCGCCGATCCACATCCACATCGTGAGTTTGATGGCGATACTGGCCAAGGCCCCGCCCAGCACCAGGCCGCCGGCAATGGTGCCGATGGCGCGCAACACGCTGCCCTTGCGGAACAGCAGGTAGCCCACCACCATGCCGCCGACGAAGGCCAAGCCGCTGCACGATGAGAGGATGATGATGATCAGGCGACGGGCGAAGGAATCGCGGTCGGCAATGGCTTGGTCGCGTTCCTTGGCCAGTTCGTCCGCTTGGTGCTGCAAATCCGCCAGCGCATGGTCGCGCTGGACAATGCCAGCCGCCACCTGGCCGCCGGAGGCGCGCACCACCTCGATTTGAGAGGCGGCGTCGGCGGCCTTGGCCCCGATGGCGTCGGCGCGGGCGGCCACGGCGGGGTTGCCTGGAGCGTCAGTTTTGAGGGCTGGGGCATCAGTCTGGATGCTCTGGACCTGTGCCTTGGCTTGGGTCAGGGCGTCTTTGGCTTGGGCCAGCGGCGCGGCGACGGAAGGCGGCGGGGCCGGCGCCACAAATGCAGGTCGGCCCTGACAGGCGACCAGGATCATCGCAAATGCGAGTGTGAGGGGATGGCGGATGATCTGCGGCGTGAAGGTGAGCGGGTTCAATGGGGGTACTCCGAAGGAGGTGGATCAAGCATTCCAGTGGGCGCGACCAAACAGGCGGATGACCGCCCACGCCACCCACGCATGCATCCGGCCGCAGCCCAGCGCCCGCATGTTGCGGCGCAATTCAGCATCGGCGGCGGCGCGGTGGATCGCATGATCCGTGTAGCGCAGGTCATGCAGCACGAAGGCGGGGAATCCGCGCCCGGTTGGGTTGAGAAACCAGGCGAATATCAACGGGATGCTGCCCCCGTCGGTCAAGAAGCCGTTGGGCACGCGCTCACCGAAGATGCGCATGTCTTCGCGCAATTGCCAGTCAGCGCGGCCGGTGCTGGGGCAGGTTCCCAGGTAGCGCACATCCATGCCGATGCGGTGGGGGTATTTCATCCGCGACCGCCTTTTTTGATTGGCTCAAAATTGCCGCTCTCACTCACGCGATTGACCTTGTTCCATAGGTCGCCGATATTTTTCTCGTGCGTTTCATGTTTGGTCGCATGCACCGCCAACTTGGTCGCATGTTCGCCCTGCGTGCGCGTCACTTCAGTGAGGGCGGCGGTGGCGGCGGTGACCGCCTCTTTGAGCGCGCTGATGCAGGCGATCAGTTTGCCGATGCCCACCAAAAAGCCGGCCAGGGCAAGCAGGCCGATGAGCAGAGCGACGATGGTGTTTGCTTGGTCGATCATGGGTTGATGGTCCCGCCGTTGTTGACGAACACGGTGCCGGTGTGCGCGAATCCGCCCTTGTTGATGGTGCCGCCGGCGTTGACCGTCACCGTGCGCACGCCCGTGGTGTCGGCGGCGTATGTCAATGTGCCGCCGGAATTGACAGTCCCGGCGCCGGTGCCGAGGCTATCGGCTGCCGCGATGATGAGCGTGCCGGCGTTCACGGTCGTGGCGCCGGTGTAGGTGTTGGCGCCGGTGAGGGTGAGGGTGCCGTTGCCGGTTTTGGTCAGGGCCACGGTGCTGCCGCCGCTCAGCAAGGTTTGCGAGATAACGCCGGAGAAATTTCCGCTGGCGACACTCAAAGTCGCTGTTGTTCCGGAGCCGTTGTTTCTGGTGATGAATCCGCCGCCGCTCAGCGCCCCTACGAAAGTGGTGCTATTGCCAAGAAGGGTGACATAGCCGCCGGAGTCGACGGTGAGGTTGTTGCTGTTCGCACTGGTCAGCGTGCCGTTAAACAGCGCGAGATTGGCGCCGCTTTGGACGGTGATGTCTCCGGAGAAATTGTCGAAAGCCCCGCCGGTGCCAAGTGGCGCGCTGGAGGCGAAGCGCGTGCGACGGCCGGTCACGGCGCCAGATAGACCTCCGATAACCAAGTTTCCTGCTCCTGACAGGGCGCCCGTAAAACTTGTTGCGGACTGGGTCGCGGCGACGAATTCAGAGCGCGTGACGGTGAGTTGGCTGCCCGCGTTGAGGGTGATGGTGCCGCTGGTGATTGTCTTGTCGGCAGTCCCGAGCAAATCCAGGGTGGCGCTGTTGCCTGCGTCCACCGTGATGGTGCTGGTGGCGCCCCCCAGCGTCCCGGAAGTTCCCAAGGCCAGCGTGCCGCCATTGATCGTGGTGCCGCCGGTGTAGGTGTTGGGGGCAGTCAGCGTGAGGGTCGCCGGCCCATACCACGGCACCGCCATGGCCCCGGTCAACACCCGCGCCACCGGTTGGTCGCGGACATGCTTGAACAGGCGTGGTATGGAGAAACGCATGGGCTGGGTTAGGCGGCGGAAACGGCGGCGAGGATGGCGGACCGGTGGGCGTCCACGGTTTGGGCGGTGGCAAGTGCGGTTTGCGCCGCCGGCACGGCGGCCTTGGCGGCGGTCAACGCCGCCTGCGCGGCGGTCAACGCCGCCTGCGCGGCGGCGATGTCAGCCTCTACCAGTGGCTCGGCCACTTGCGCATCGGCCAGCGCAGCTTGCGCATCGGCCAGCGCAGCTTGCGCATCAGACACAGCCGCTTGCGCGTCATCCACGGCGGTTTGCGCATCCGCCACGGCGGTGGCGCTGGCCGTCTTGCGGGTGCTGGCCAAGGCTTGGGCGTCCGCCACCAGGTCGCGCAGCATGTAGCCGCCGACGACGGCGATGCTGGCGGCCCGCCAGTTGGCGCCGTTCGGGTTGCCGGCCAAGTCGCGGGCTTCCAACTCATCCAGCACGGCTGGGTAGATGTTGGCCGGGGCGGCGGCGTGGGCCTCGGACTTGACCGTGATCAGGCACACAGTGCGGAACATTTCCAGCGGCCAGGGGCCGGCAGCCACCAACTGGCAAATGGCCTCGAAGCTGGCGTTGTGCGCGTTGCTGCCAAGCAGCGTGGCCTTGATGTTGCGCTGGGCCACGCCCAAATCCACATCAGCGGCCGGGCACATGAGGCTGAATGATTCGGCCATGCCTTCGAGCAGGGTGCCATCCGGAGCCACCGGCCCGGAGCGCACCACGATGTGGGCGAAGTCGTCGTTGAGTTCCAGGCCGTAGATGCCAGTGGAACAAGGCAGTCCATACAAATGCTCGCGGGAGCCGTCGGCGTTGATAGAATCGACAAGGATGATGGGTTTCATGGGATCAGGCTCCGATGTGGAAGTAAACTGCGCCTCCGCTGGTGCGCACGAGGGTGTATTCGCTGCCGGCGGTGGCAGTGGTGGTGGTGGCGCCGTAGTCGCCAGTAAAGGTGCCGGCAAGGGTGCTGGACGCGACATCGATCTGGATGATCTTGCAGGCTTGGAAGGCGGCGGACAGGGTGCCGATGGTCAAAGTCTGCGCCCCGGTCACTTCGAGTATTTTGCCCTGGTCGGCGTCGGTGATCGTGTAGGGGCCAGCGATGGAAACCACCGGCGCTGGGGCAACCGGCGCGGATTCGCTGGTGGCCTCATCCTGCCAGGCGGCGGCGGTGGGGTTCCAGGTCATGCGCTTGGCCAGCGTGGTGTCCCACACAGTCAGGGCGCGGGCACCAGGCACCAGCGCCAGACGGGCGGTGGTGGACATGCTGGGTAGGCCGAAGGCGAAGACTTGGTCACCGCGAATGGAAACGGCGTCCGAAGCGACAGTGAGCGCCGTGATTTTATTCCGCGTCAGGTGGGTGTTCTTATTACCAGCGCCGCCGGAGAGGCCCCCCGTGCCAACGAAGAAGTCGCCCGCCACGCCGCCGGTGGGGACCGTGCCGGAGCCGATGAAGATACCAACATTGGCCTCTACCCCCGCGTTCACCATGGTCAGCGTGGAGTAGGAGGAATAAGCATTGGTGCGGAGCGCCGCCGTCGCCGTATTGGAGCCGGTCCTGCCGTTTACGGTGAGCGTGTTCCGACCGGTCAGCGTGGGAGAGTCTGGCAGGCCGATATTCAGGAAAATATCGGTGCCGTTGATATTGTTGGAGAGGATGTAGGCGGTGGTATTGAGGCCACCTCCGTTGTACCCACCGTTGAACACAATCCGACCATTACCCGGGCCGCTCCCGGAAGAGAGCGTGTTGATTTGGAGGTCGCCCGTCATCGGTACGGAGCCGTTCGCCATGAAGTCGCCGGTGCCCACGCCCAGTTTGGTTTGCCAAGCGGTCACATCCCCGGCGCCCAAATTGCCGGCGTCCAAGTCGGCTTTGGCGGCCAATTGAGCCAGCGTCACCACCTGTGCCGTCGGCTTGCGGATGTTGATCCAGTCACCAAGGGTGGCCGCATTGCCGCCCTGCACCAGCGACCAGATCGATCCGTCATCCAGTTCCACCGCCTTGCCAGGGTCATCGGTCGGGATGGTGCCCACATAGGTGGCAATGTCGGCGATGCCCGGCTTGCGGATAACCTCGTCATAGGCACCCGCTTCCAGGTTGGTGACACGGGCGTCAAGGGCGGCCAAGTCCCCCGCACTGGGCGCGCCCGCAGCATTAACCACGAAAGAAAAAGTGCCGTCGCCGTTATCGACAACGCCAGGAACCAGTCCCGCAGCCAACGCTTGTTGCAAAGTCATACCAGTTTCACCTTCTCAAAAAAAGTACCATCACCGCCGTCAACGACGGCCGGGGCCAAGCCGGCGGCGACTGCATCAGCCAAGGGAATGGTGGCGCCGGAAGCGCCGCCATTCACCTTGCGCGCAAAAGTGCCGTCGCCAAGGTCGGCGACGCCAAGTTCCAAATCTGCGGCTTGGGCCTGCTGGAGGGTCATGTGTCAAAGACGGACGGAAGGGGGGATTGGGGATCACCCCGGCACCGGAGCCGCCGCCCATTTGCCTTCGGTGCACACCGACACATAGCGGCTCTCGGCCAACTTGGCGCAACTGCGGGAGCCGCATAACTTGCATCTGGCGCACTCTCCCCGGTAGGTGCGATGATCGCATTGCTCGCAAATGGATAGGCGGCGCTTAATTTCGTCGTCGGTGGGGGCTGGCGGGATAGGCTTGACTTGCTTTTGAACCACCGGTGACGGGGCGGCGACAACCTCCCCACCGGTGGTTCCGGCGGGCCTGCTGGCGTATTCTTCGGGGGTCATCGGCTTGGGCATGTTCAGGCGCTTTGGCAAGTGGGCGAGAGAGTCCCCAGCGAGGCCAGCGTCGGGGTGGTCGGTTCCGCCCCGCACTGGTGGTTGACTGCGGTGATGGATGCGCACCACGGCCCGTTGTCGGTCGAGAGGGCACCCGAGGGGCGCGAGGACAGGCTGTAGATGTCCCCGACCTTCGGGGCCTGGCCGGTGTCAGGTGCATGGGCCGTGGGATACCACCAGCCGGAAAAGGCGCGGTCGTGGCCTTGCAGGTTGACTGTGTACCAGCCGACGGTTTTGGCCATGTAGGTGGCGAGCGCGGGCAAGGGCGGCAAGCCGGTCGCCGGGATTGGGGTGGTGCTCTGATTGCCCTCGCCATAGCGGACTTCGGAGCAGGATTCCGGGACCGTGGCGGCCGTGGTCGAACTCACGGCGGTGGCCACCTGCGTCCAAAAATAAGACCCGCCCGTCCTTGGGGGAGAGCTTCCCGGCAGCGTGGAGAAATTGTTGGTCAGGTTCTCGCGGGTGTAGGTCGTGGTCTTCGTGGTGGTCGAGCCGTTCGCGTTGTTCGTGGTCGTGGTGGTGTTCGCCGGCAACGCGGGCGGCGGCGGGGGCGCGGATGAAGAAAGCCAATTGCCCATGCCTTGCGACTGCTGCGTGCGCGTCACCACCGTCGCGCTGTAGGCCTGGCGCAAGTAGCAGTCGCCAGGATGCACTTCGGCGGCCGTGGGGTCGAACCAGAAGGCATCCCCCACATCGGCGCCGGACAGCGGCCCCATGACCGGGTCACGGAATGGGTAGGAAGTCTGCTTGAAGATGGCGATGGCCTTGTTGCATCCTTCCGCCACGCTGCACGCCGGGCAGGCTTCGGCGCAATCCTTGAACCCGTAGGACGCGTTGAACGAGGCCCACAAGCGGCCATAGGACGAAACCCCCAGCGCCTGATCTACGGCGGTGATCCGCACGGGGATGCCCGTGGCATTGGGGTTGGTCGCCCCAAAATTTGAGGAGATGACCGGCGCCTTGTAGACGCGGCCCACGACGGGCACCGGGTCCAGGGTGGTGTCAAGGAACAGGTAGCGCTGGTGGTAAATGATGCCGTTGCACGATGCCACCTCGACCCGCACATATGGCACTTTCTCCGTCGCGGTCTTGGGGTCCACCACGCTGCCGTCGGTGGGATCGTCAAGGTACGGCCCCACGGTCGGCGCCCAATGCGCCATGCCGCGGTTGCCCTGTCCCCGCGCCGACACGGCCGTCACCTTGACCGCCGCCGACCCGGGGACGGTGGCTGGCGCGTCCGTGCCGTCGTTGGCGTTGGGGATGACCTGCAGGTAGATGTCGTCCACCTCCGGGATGTGGTCGTCGGAAAGCGGATCGGCCCAGTAATCGCTCGGTGAGATGGCGGTGTCCAGCGGAGCGGCGGTGATCTTGATGAGCCCGCCCCCGGCGCAAGTGTCCGCCGTCTGCGCCGCCTGCACGGCCGCCGCCTTGAGCGGGCCATAGGCGGCTTGCTTGGCCGCCAAGTCAGCCTGGTCGGCCAAGATCGTAGCCGCATCGGCGCCGTTGTACTGGTCTGTCCAGAGTTTTACCTGCGCGGCGTAGTAGGCCATGAACGAGGCGTGGGCATCCGCAATGGGCGTCTCCGCCGCCGGCGGATTGGTGAGCAAGTGGGTGGTGCTGGCGGTGGCCGTGTCCTCCCACGCCCGCCCGCCGGATGGCCAGGTGAACGAGGAGTCGAGGATGTCCACGGCCTGGATGATCTCGTTCTGCGGCACCAAGCCGGCCGGTCCCGGAGTGGCCGGCGGATCGGTGTCGCCCGTGCGGTAGCCGTCGCCAACCCGGGGGATGGTGGCCGGGTAGGTTCCGCTGGTGCTGCTGCCGTACCGGCCGCCTTCCTGCAGGTAGTAGGTCTTGGTGGTGCTGGTGGCGCAGGTGCGCGTGGTGATGCGCAGGGCCGGGATGATGCCGCAGCCGGAGCCGTAGGTGTCCACGTTCCAATCGGTGGCGGTGGACGCGGCGCACAGGATGGTGGCGCTGGCCGTCACCGTGGCGCAAGCCGGGGCGTAGCGCCCGGCCGTGCGCAGGCGGGCGCCGATGGCGCGGGCGGTGGACCCGTTGGAAACCGTCTGCGTGGTGTCGTCGGCGGTGAGGGTGATGTCGTAGGTGGCGCTCACGACGGACGGCTGGGTGTTCCACTCCCCGGGATACCATGGATTCTTGGTGGTGTCGCCGGATCCGGGGTTGATGGCGGTGATTTTGACCGTGCCCTGATACCCCACCTGCTGGTTGGTGTTCCAGTCCCAGTAGGACGAAGTGTTGTAGGTCGTCCCGACGGCCGGCGGCACGAAGCCAGGTTGTCCCGCGTCGCGGATGGTGTGGAAGAATTCGACAGGGTCTCCGCCTGGGCCGCCAGGACCACCGGAGCCGGCTTGCGCGGCGCAAGACACCGCCAGCACCTGCACGGGCGCATTGGCGGTGGTGCAGGTGGGGCAGTCCGCGTACTTTGTGCCGCCGGTGAGGGTGGCGATGTCGGCGCGGGTGTCCGCATCGAGCTGCGTACCCATCCAGTCCGTGGTGTAGGTGATGGTCGGCGGCTGCGGGCTACCGAGGGTGAGGCAGCCATCAAAACCGGGCGTGCCGGGAGTCCCCATCATCGTGTCTTCCGCCACGGCGTCGCGGTGGAAGTAATACGACCCGGTGGGCGCCGGGGAGGCTGTGCCCCAGGTGCCGGTCGGCGTGGAGGACCACTGGAAATCCACCGTGAGGCTTCCGTCGCAAGCCGCGCCTTGGATGGTCGGCGGGCGGGCATCCGGGCAGGTGGGGCAAGTGGTGCCACCGTGCGGGAAATCCGTGTTGCGCTTGGTGGTCCAAGCGGTGTCGGCATTGTTGACGATCACCTGGCCACCCGTGGACGGGTCGGCGTAGGCCACGGCCGCGGCGTAGGCCCCGGTGTTGTTGAGGCTTTGGAGGTAGGCGAGGTGCGCCGTCTGGTAGTCCTGGCTGGTGGACCCCGGATGGGAGGCCAACCACACCGACTGACTGGGGAACGGTGCGGCGGCCAACGCATCCTGGAAGGTTTTGAGTTTGGTGGCCGCGGATTTCAGCAGGGCGTCGGCGTTGTTGTAGGCGGTCAGGACCGCCTGCCACTCCGGCGGAAGTTCGATGGCGTGCGCCAGGTTGGTGTCGGCCGGCGGCGTCAGCGCAGCCCCGTTGTAGGGCGCGGTGGTGATCTCCCAAAACGGGCCTCCCTGGGGTTCAGTCCCGGGGATTTTGACGACGGAGTAAGTCCCCGCCGGCGTGGTCAGGTTGACGAATGCCTTGGTGACTATCGGGCTCGCGGTGTAATCCTGCACGGTGCTGCCGCTGCCGGAGGCCGCCACCATGGGCAGTTGCGCCCCGGCGTTGGCCCACACGCTGGGGAAGTTGGAATTGCATGGCTTGGCCACGACATAGCCGTCGCAGCCCTTCCAATCTGCCGGCACTTTCCAGGCTTTGTTGACCGCCACGCCGTTGAGGTAATCCGGCAGCACGGAGCCTGTCTCCTGCGCAACCTCGACCCGGGTGACGGTGCCGCAGCGCGGCAGGCCATTCCACCAGCCCACCACCACGCGGTCGCCCACGGCGACGGCCTCGTAGGCGTAGTAGAGGGTGCCGGTGTCGTCAATGGTCAGCGCCCAGCGGGCATGAGAGGCTGACCCGCTGCCGTAGTTGCCACCCGGCAGCCCCGAACCATTCCAATCCAAATCCGTGGCGCAATCAAAGGTGTTGGAACAGGACTGTGTGATGTAGTAATTCCCATTGCTCAGGCGTACCAGCGTGCCGGGCAGGTATTCCTTGGGCAGCGGGTCGGTGGCCTGCGTGGGCGTCAGGAAGGTGAAGCGCTTGAGGTCGCTGGAGCCGTCGAGCGGGCCGCCAACCGGGCGCAGGGTGAAGCCAAGGGAGGTCTTGGCGTCGGGTTCGTAGGGGTAGACCGCCGCCTTGCCGACACTGTTGTGGCTGCCGGCGGCAGCAGAAACACTGCCGGTGGTAACGGTGGTGGCGTAGGGCTGGACCACCGTGTTATTGGCGGGCGTCCACCCGCTGGGCATCACCGCTTCCAGTGGCATGTCGGTGATGAATGGCACGGCTTTCGCGCCCGTCAGGGTGGCGTAGCCCGTGGGCGGGATGACGCCGGAGAGGTAGACGGATACGAATCCATCCGGCCAGCCGTTGGCGGGCTGCTGTCCGGTGTCGGTGGAGCTGGAAGCGGTGACGCCAAAGGTGTAGAGGCTGGGCGCGGTTCCGCCGGCCGACCAACCCACCGTGGCGGAGGTGGTTTTGTTCTGGGAAAAGTCCTGCGGCGCCCAAGCGCTGCCGCTTTGGTCCAGCGCCACCAACCCAGTGCAGGTCTGGGCGGTGGAGGAGGTGGTTTTGATGATGGTGAAGGTCAGAGTGACGGCCACCGCGTCCTTCGCGCCTTCGCGGCCCAGGTGATCGAAGTCATGATCTTTGGGAACCCAAGTGCCCTCGGTTGCAGAAATCCCCGTCAGAACGATGACGCCGGATTCGTTGTAGGTGGTGTGTTTGTGGATGGTGTAATAGGATGTGCCCGATCCGGTCGTGTAATTCCTGGTGGCCCCGGAATCGTCCACCGTTGAAGTCTTGGTGTAGGTTCCCTGGGCAAAAGCGCGCAAATCCACCGCGCTCATGTCCACCACGCCGGACAAGGCCGGGAAGTTGTAGGTGAAAGTGGCCGTGCTGTTCTGGACTTCACCAGTGGGCTGGCCGTTGTTGGTGTAGGTCAACTGCTCGCTCTGCGTGCTGGTCGCGCTGAAAGCGGTCACATCCAATTTCACCCAGCGGTGCCCGCTGTCCTCCAGGGCGTAGGGCAGCAGGGCGCAAGTGTTGATGACCGCGCCGCAGTCGTTGCCGCCGACGGCCCAGGTCCCATCCGGCCGGATGGCCCAGATGCCGGTGGATTTCACTTTGAAGGAATCGGCTGCGCTCATGAGCATCCTTGCCCGGAGTCGGGGGCTTCGTCGCACCACCACAGCCACCACAGGCCATCTTTGCCGACGAAGGCCAGGCCGTGGGTGGCCGCCTTCATCTTGCCGATGGTTGAGCGCTGCATCTTGGGCGCGATGGTGGTGGCAGCCTGGCCACCGACCTGGTAAATGGGATGATCCAGCGTTGCGCCGGTGATGACATGCTTGAGGGTGTAGGTCAAGGTGCAGGCAGTGGTGCCGGAGCCGGGGCTGCCGCCGTCTGTGGTCAAGTTGACCGGCATCAGGCCCATGGGGTAGGTGCCGGAATTCACCTTTCCCCCAACTCCGCTTGGGCGGCCCATCGCCTCCACCGTTTTCACGGCTGCGGACACGCGATTCCACACGGGTTTCGGGATGTAGCCCAAGGACATGATTACCCTGTGAAGGCGGACAAGCCGGAAAAGGCTGTCTTGAGGTAGGGTTGGAAGGTGATTTGCGCGGGTTTGACGGCCGGATTGGATTGCTGGGCGGCGGACAAATAAAAACCATCGTTATCCAGTTTCTTCGGGACATCCGAAAATAATCCCCTTTTCTGATCCTCAGGGAATGGTTGCAGGCCATCCATTCCCTGAATGCGGCCGGAACGCCCATAACTACCGACTTTCTCATTATTCCAACCCTTGAGGTTCACCTTGAGGATGGTGGTGACGCTGAAATAGGTGGTCGCACCCTCTTGTTGCTCTTCGGCGGCGGGGCCGACACAGAGCAATTCGCCCGGTTGGTAGTTGATGCCGCGCCAGGTGAACACGGCATCATTCACCTTGTCATCAAAGGTGGCGGCCACGGCGTTGTTGAAGGCGGCGACATTCTTTTTGACGACAATGGCGCGGGTGCATTTTTGCCGCTGCGGCAGGTTGTCGAACGGAAGTCCGGCCGTATTGACGAAGGGCTGGTTTTTGGTCGGGTCTGGCGCCCCCAGGTTGTCGCCGGTGTGGTCATAAAACCATTCCTCACCGCCCTCTGCCACTTGGTAGGAGGTGATGGCCGCTCGCAACAAGGGGTCGGCGTCGCTTTGGCCGGGCGTGTTGTTGGGATTGTCTGGCGTTTGGTAATTGGCCGTCACCTTGTAGAGCAGGCCGCCCAGGGTGTTTGGCCCCACCACAGCCACATCATGGGTGTCGTAAGGGATGCCATCAAAAGGCGCGGTGGGAATGCAAGCGTTGCCCACCGCCGTGGGGCTGTCGGTCATGGTGGTGGTGTGCACCAGCCACACCCGCTTGCCGGTGTAGCCGTTCTGTTTGTTGCCGCTGACGGAGCGGTCTGTCCATTGCTCTTTGGGGGCTTGGATGGCCATGGTGGGTTAGTTCAAGGTGTAGGCGTAAAGTTGCGCGGGTTGGAGTTTTTCAGCGATGATTCCAAGTTTCTTGTTGCCGGCTTGCTGGGCGTTGAGTTGCTGGCGCGCAATAGCGATGGCCGGATTGTTGGATTGGTTGCCCAGTTGGAATTGCAGGCGTTGTTGCTCCGCCGAGCCGATGGTGAAGGCTTTGGGGGCCGCCGCCACATTGCCATCAATCTTCTTGTCAGCCAGTTGCTTGTCGAGGTCGTCGCCGAGTCTTTTGGTGATGGCATCGGCTTGGGTGAGGTTCAGCAAGCCCGCTTTTTGCAGCCGATTGACTTCCTCCAATTTGTCGTTGAACACATCCAGCGGGGTTTTCAGCGACTCGATCAGGTCTTTGGCTTTGCTTTGGTCGTCGGCAAAGGCTTTGGCGGCATCGGCGCGCTCTTGCTCGGCCTTTTTCAGGGCGTCGAGTGCCGACAGTTGCGCCTTGAGGGCGGTAAGTTGGGTGTCGTTGGCACCGCCGGCCTGCGCTCGGGCGAGGGCGAGTTGTGACTCGGTCTTTCCGAAGTCGGCCACGGCTTGGGTGGCGGACTTGATCTGGGCCTCAATGGCTTTGAAGGCCTCGGCCTTGGCGAGTTCCGCCATCTTGGTTTTCACCTGCTCGATCTGCTCGCTGTTGGCACCCAACCCTTGCAGTTCTTTGACCTTGATTTCGATCTTGCTGGCGTTGACGGCGAAGATGGCCTGCTCGATCTGGGCGATTTCATCGGCGACCTTTTGCTTCACTTCATTGGACTTTGCGGCTTGCGCGTCATAGGCCTGGCCCAGGCTGCCTTGGGCGGCCACGGCGGCGGCGGCTTTGTCGCGCTGGGCTTTGACGAAGCTTTCCGCCTCGGACAGGCTGACATACTGGCCTTTTTGGATGGCCTCCACATTTTGCCCGATGGCCTCGCCAAATGCCTGGCGGGTGGCGGTCAATCCGTCCACCACCCCGGAAAGGGTGTCGCTATGCTGGCCGATGGCGTCCAATCCGGCGGCGGCGGCGCGGAACACCACTTCAAACAGGCCGACCAGGCCGTAGCCGATGCCGCGCACGATGATGGACACGGTTTCAAAAGCATCCTTGACGGCTTGGACGCTGTTTTTGAGCAGGAAGACCCAGGTGGTGGCGTTGGCAAGGTCTTGGTTGATGTTCTTGATGCCGGAATCTTCAACCCATGACTTGAATAGGTCGGTCACCATCGAAATGGCGGGGGCCAATTCGACGGCGATTTTGGTCCAGACGCCATCAATGACCTCCTGCACTTCCTTCATGGCTTTGCTGGCGTCGCTGGCCATCTTGGCATCCACGGCGCTGAACAGGGCGCCGGACTTCCTGGCTTTTTCCATCGCCTCATCCATGGCTTTGGCGCCATCGCGGAAGGCGAAGCCGATGCCCGCGCCTGAATCGCCGAAAACCTTCACTGCGGCGGCGGCGCGGCTGGAGGTGTTGCCGGTGTTCTTGATGCCTTCCACCACGCGGGCGAGGATGTCTTTTTCACCGAGTGTGTTGATGTCCTTGAGTGACAGGCCAAGGGCTTGGAACGCCTTGACTTGTTCGCCGCCGCCGGCGCGGGCGCGACCGATGTTCTCCTCCATCTTCTGGAGGGCTTTGGCCGATGCGTCGGTGTCGAGGCCCGCTTTTTTGGCGGCCAAGCCGAAGGCGATGAAGGTCTCGGTGGGTAAATTCAACCGCTGGGCGGTCTTGCCGGTATCTTGGATGCGGTCCAAGGCGGCACCCACTTGGGCGGCGGCGTAGCGGGCGGCATTGACGCCCTGATCCAGGACTTCTTTGGCCACCAGGGCACCAAACAAACCGCCCTTCTTGGGGGGGGTAAGGGGTTGGTCGGCGGATTCACGAACTCTATGAAGTTCCACGGTCAAGGCCTTCAATTCCTCGACTTGGTTCTTGGTCAGGCCGCGCATTCTGGAAATGGTGTCAAGTTGCTTTTGCAACTCGCTCATGCCGGATTGGCGGATTTGGGTCTTCAACTGGGCGACCTGGTCGCGGTGTTTGGCGAAGGCGGTCTTGGCGGCGATATCGTCGAGGTGGCGCTTGGCTTGGGCCAGTTGGGCGTTGCTGGCACCGGCCTCTTTGAGGTCGAGCAGTTGGATGGAGCGCGGTGACAGGCCGGCGCGGGCGGATTGCGCCGACAGGGTGCCAAGGGTACCGGACACTTTGGCGGCGTTGGCTTGGGCGGTGGTGAATTCCACGACCTGGGCTTGCAGTTTCTTGAAGTCGGCGATCTGCCCTTGGGTGACGCCGGTGATGGCGCCGAAGTTGCGCAATTCCTTCTCAGCCTGGCTGATCCCCAAATCCTTCACCTGGTCGCCGAATTTCGCCAGGATGCCACCGGCTTTTTGGAAGCCTTGAAAGTTGGTGATGGCATCCAGGTGCCCCTTGATCTGGACCAGTTCGGCGTCAGTCGCGCCAAGGAGGCGCAAGTCGGCGATTTTGGTTTCCAACTGGGGTGGCTTGACGGCGCCCAAAGCGTCCACCCGGCTCTTCAGGTCGTCCATGACCTTGCGGACTTGCAGCAAACCGGACAGGGTATGGTCAGAAGTGCCAGCGGCCTTCAAGCTGTTCAGTTGCTTCTCGAATTCACTCAAGCCATCCACCCCCAAGGTCTTGACTTTGGTGGCGATGGCGTCAAAGGTTTTTCCAAGGTCGTTTAGGGCACCATTTCCCCGCTTGAATTTGAGCAGTCTGGACTGTGCCCGGTCAAGGCCGGCCGACAGCCCACCGGTGTTGAGGCTCAAGCCGATGCTGATATTAGAGATGGTGGTGGGCATTTTGGTTTCCTTGGATTCTTACCGGGGTTGGGGTATAATCCATCCATGACTCCCTTCACCCTTCTGCTTTTCGCCTTCCTCTTGCCTGCCGCGCTGGTGGTGGCCACCTATGCGTGGTGTATTGGCTTTGGCGTGGTCAACGGGGTGGCCCCCAAGCGCCGCAAGGGGTTCCGGATTGCTCTGTCATGCCTTGCCCTGGCCATGATCTGCGTCTTTGTGGTCTGCAAGTGGGGCCTTGTTTGATGTGCAGGCGGCCATCTGCTTCATCGCCGCAGCCCTGAACACCTCCTCGAATTCCTCTGCGCTCATCTGAATGGGCTCTTTGCTGGTGCCATCAGCGCCAAGCAGGAGGTCGGTCGCTTCCAGCGTCACACCATTGGCGGCGGCTTGGAACATGAGGCGGCGGGCGTCACGCAAATCGTCAATGTCTGCCCCCCATGGTGCGAGGTTGTAGTAGGCGATCAGGTCATCCAGGTCTTCGGCGGAGAGCCGGTCGTAGAGTTCGCCTGGCGGGATGCCGTAGGTCAGAGAAAGGAGCAGCTCAAACCGCCGCTGGGGCCGCTCCTTCAGGCTTTTTTTCCGGCTTCCCTCCAAAGATGGCCTCACTCAATTCCCTGAGGGTGTCCAGTGGTTGGTCAAGCAGGTCTTCCTCTTCTTCATCCTGGAACATGCGCTCGCCGTCAGCCTTGAGGGTATGCTTGCACACGGCTTTGGCCAGCAGGCGCACTTCGGCGATGGCCCCCTTTTCTTTCTTGAGTTCTTCGCGGGTGTCGCTGAAGGCGACCAGTTCGCGGGCGGAGAGTTTGCGCACAAACACACTGCCGTTCCATTCA
Source organism: uncultured Phycisphaeraceae bacterium (assembly GCA_964628335.1). Lineage (GTDB taxonomy): Bacteria > Planctomycetota > Phycisphaerae > Phycisphaerales > Phycisphaeraceae > CANIYR01. The sequence goes on along the minus strand of CAZVNU010000004.1, from coordinate 6,316 downwards.
GGAACCGGGATTTCAGACAGGGGTCGCTTGGCTTTAAGATTGGGGGTGGCTTGGGTCATGGGTTTCCGGGACAGGGGGTTAAAGTTAAAAAAAATGCCGCCGCCGTGGTTGGGCTGTCCTGCGGCTCGGAGTTTTTGGGCCACGCAACCGACTACGCTCAGGGTCGGCCGGGGCGCCGCGCACTCACGGCTTGCGCCCCGATCATTAGGTGAGGGTCGGCGCGCCGCTGCACTTGAATTTGACGGTGATAAGGATGGGCTTGCCGGGTTCCACCTTGTAATTGACTTCTTGCGGGAAGCCGTCGCAGGCGTAGCCGCCGCCACCGGGGAAGGTCAACGCGATATCGCCATCCACCCGGAATTGCGCAAACAACGCCTGATTGTTGGCGTTCTTCTTGCACTCAAAAGTGAATTCACCTGCATCGGCGATACCAGCGCAGAATTCCTTGTAGGCATCCACCGAGTCGAGGTCGTCAAGCTCGATGGCCTCGGCGCTGCCGGCGCCGGGCAAGGACACGGCGGTTTTGCCGGTGACAGTGATGCCGTTGCAGATGAGGGTGCAGCCGTTGGGGAGTTCGATATTGCAGGCCATGGTGGGTTCTCCGGGAAGAATGAGTGGGTCTTAGGCTTGAAAGACGGACGGGGCGGTGAATTGGGGAATGTGGGTGTGGTTTAAGCCCCGCACCCCACCACGCTGACGGTCAGGGTGCGCCCGAACGCCACTGGCTCGGCCCCGCTATCGGGGTATTGCGCGATGCCGTCTTCGTCCACCACCTCAATCAGATGGGTGGCGAAATCCACACCAGCGGCACCCGGTGTTTCGCATGCTTTGCGGACAGCCTTGGCCAGAGCGGTGGCACGATCTAAGGTCGGTGCCAGACAGGCGACTGACACCACGGCATCTTGGGATTGGTCGGGGCCGTCAAGGTCGTGCCCATGGGCAATGCTGGGGGCTTCAATCACAATGCTCTCGCCCACATCCTGCACGCGGGCACCCTGCGGCAAGCCTTCGTGGTGGATGCGCTCGGCGGCCAGTGCGGTGACGGCGGGATCGGCTTTGAGTCTGGCGTAGATGGCGGTGTGTGGCATGGTTATTTGATCTTTTCCAATTCGGAAATGACCGCGTCAATGGCCGCAGGACCGGCGTTGACGCTGGCACGGAAAACGAAGGGGTTGCCAGGGGTGTAGGTGCCGTCGGGGTTGATGTGCCCACGGTGGACGATCTGGGCGTATTTGGCTGGGACTTTGATCTTTCCTTGGCTATCGGTGACCACATAACTGGTCTTGGGACCCGCAACGCCGAACCAGGTGCCGCCCACTTTTCCACGCCGACCGGTCTGCCCGCCAGATAGGTCAAACTGGGATACCCCGCCCAACTTTTTGACTTTGTAGGAAATACTGCGCTTCAAGCCCCCCTTGTCCCTGGGCGAAGTGGCCTTGATCTCACGGGCGATCACACGAATACCTTTGAGCACGGCGGTGCGCGCTCTGGCGTTGCCCAGATCGTTGCCGATGTCTTGGAGGGCTTTGAGCGCCTTTTCAACGCCCTGCAAGGTAAATGCTGATGCCATATCTATTTCCTTTTCTGCTGGCTTTACCGGGTCTCCACACAAAGCAGGTCAACGCGCACGCCCGGCACGCTCTCTTGCACCTGCCGGATGTTCAGGGTGCGCCCGCGCCATTGCAGGCGGTCGCGCTCGGTGACATCCACCGGGGCGCGCAGGCTGACTTGAAAGGGCATGACGGATTCGTTTTGCGCCACCATGGCGGCGCGCACCTCCTCGCTGCGCACCGGGGCCACTTGCGCCCTGCGGGTGGTGAGGGCAGTCCAGGCCTGCTCCTGTGCGCCGCTTGGGGTGCGGGTGCGGGTCAGGCGCTCGATGGTCACGCTCTCGCGCAGTTGGCCGGCGTTCATGCGGCCTCCGGATTCTTCCAGCTCTCCAGGATGGATTGCAGGGCCAGGGGCATCTCGAACATTTGGGTGGTGCCGACGCTCTCGCGATGCTCGTACCAATGGGCGGCCAGCCACAACACGGCCATCTTCAGCGGCGCGGGCAGGGTGGTGTAGCCGGCCTGGTACTCGGCGGTGATTTCGCCATCGTCGGCCGGCCAGGCGGCGGCCAGCGGGCGCAGGCGGCAGGTGTCGCCGTTGGAGGTCACTTGCAGGTCGGCGGGCAGCAGGCCGCCCACGCTGGTGACGGACACGATGGGCGGGCGCGGCAGGGTCAGGGCGTCGGGGCGGCCCTGGCAGTCGAGCGGCCAGCCGCTGTAGACGGCACGCAGGGTGCGCACGGCGAAGGTGCGGTTGAGCCAGCGCTCCACTTGCGCCTGCGCCGCATCCACCATGGTTTGCAACACCGCGTCGTCGGTGGCGAAATCCACCCGGCAGTGGGCTTTGACCTCGGCCAAGGTGACCAAGGGGGCGGCGCTGGGGGTGCCGACAACGGCCACCAAGATCAGGTGGGCGGGGCGGGGCAAGGGGAAGTAGGTGTGGCTGCTCATAGGTTGGGGTTAAGAAAAAGCGCCCGCCCAAAAGGCGGGCGCTTGGGCCGATGGGGTGTCCCTTGTGGTCAGTCCGCCGCGTGCTCGGGGGCTGATTCCTCCACCTTTTCGGCTTTTTTCTGAAGCACCAGGTGCCGGCCGACCCGGTCGTCGACTTCCTTGATGTCGCCTTTTTTCAGTTTCAGTTTGGAAATCCCAGGCTGGATCGCTTCGAGGTCTTGCAGGGCTTTGATTTTGATTTTCATGGGATGGGGTTGGAGGCGGGGGGAAATCCATACTTGCCTTACTTGCCTGCCCCAGTCCTGTATGGGAAGGACTGGGAAAGAATGATCACTTAGGCTCTTTTGCGGCCTTGGTTTCTTCGGCGGTCAGTTCGACAGCATGCTTGATGGCCAGCAAGTGCTTGGCCACGCCGTCGGGCAGGTCGATGATGTCACCCTTCTTGCCAGCAATGACGGCTTCTTTATGGGTGGTGCTGTGGCGGACGAGGAGTTTGATTTTCATGGGTGGTTGGGAAAGAGGCAGGAAAAGGAACCACCCGCCGCTAAGCGGGGGATTCCGAGGGTTGGGTTTTGGATTAGGCGCGGATCAACTTGGCCACGGCGCCGGTGTCGAGCAGGCGGCCATCCATGCGCCGCTCGACGATGTAGCCGATCATGCCCTTGCGGACGAGTTGGGCGTCCTGGTCGAGGCGCTGAATGAACAGGCCGGCCACATCGCGGATCAGGTACTTGCTGAAGTCGCCAAACAAGGCGCACACATTGCCAGAGGCGCTGTAGTTGCCAAGGTGGTTGTTCAACTGCAAGGCGTAGCCATTGACCATTTCAGGATTACCACCAAAGGCGGGCTGCCAGATGGGGCGGCCGGTGGTGTCCTTCAACTTGCGCAGGCTGGTGGCCACATCCTGATGGGCCAGGTAGCGGCAGCGGGCCACGGCCTGGGTGTAGGCGGCATCCAACTTGTTTTGCAGGTCGAGCAGGTCGTCGTAGGTCATGGCCGCGCCGGAGGTGGTTTGCGCCAGGGTGGCGCTGCCGACGATGCCGGACACGGCGGCGCCGCCGCCCACGCCCACGGTGGTTTCGCGGCTTTCCTTGCGGCCGAGCATTTCGCCGGCCAGCATGGACACCCAGCCCATGATGTCGAACTTGGAATCCTGCACCAGATTGCGCGACACCGGGATGATGTCGGTGGTCATGGCGAAGGCGTCGAGTTCGGCGGTGGTGTCGAAGATGCCGTCGAAGGCGGTGCTTTCATTGCGGGTGCCGGTTTCGGTCACATAGCGGGCTTCCAGCGCGGTGCCGTCCAGGATCGGGATGGGCATCTTGTTGCCGTCGGCGGTGGTGATCACGGTGGCACCGGCCTGGCGCAGGCCGCTGAAGAATTTCAACTTCTCGGTGACCTGGTTGTAGAACACCTGGTCGCCCACGGTGCCGATGCCGGCCACGGTCATGGCGCGCTGATCCTTTTGGATCATGGTGGCGCGCTCTTCTTTCGAGAGTTCTTCGGCGCCAAAGCGCATGAAGCGGTCCAGCGGGCCGGGGCCTTTGCGATCCTCGCCTTCGCCGGGGTTGCTTTGGCGCAGGTGGTTGGCGCTCATTTCGGCCTCGACCGCCTGCTTGCGCAGGGTCTTGGCGTTCAACTTGTCGTTGAGGTCTTTGAATTTGGTGGTTTCTTCGGTCGAGAAATCACGCTTTTCCTTGAAGCACGCCTCGTTCATGCGATTGAGTTCTTTGCCGACTTCGCCGATTTCTTCGTTGAGTTGCTTGAGTTGCTGCCAGGACATGGGGTGCTCCGGTAAATGGGGCTGGGGGTGGTGCGGACGGTGGTACGGGAAGAAGACGGACTAGGCCGGCAAATGGGCGGCGATGCAGGCGGCGCGCAACTTGGCGCGGCTCTCCCAAGCGTCTTTTTTCGCGGGTGGATGGGCTTGGCTCCAGGCGCTGCGGGCCTGGCGGGCGGCGGTGTCGGTGCCTTCGTAGGCGGGGAAGGTGACGGGGCCGACATCGAACAAGCCGACGGATTTGATGGTGCGCACTTCGACTTCCACGCCTTCGGCGGTGCGCTCGGTGGTCCATTCTTCGTCTTCGACCGCGAAACTGAAGGACGATCCGGACAGGTCGCCGCGCTGGATGTGCTGGGCCACATCGCGGGCCACAGTGGTGTCGGCCAAATCCACCTCGTATTTCAAGCCGCGTTCATCCACCGACAGGCGGCAGGTGCCGCTTTTGGTGCGGCCCAGCAGCAATTCGGGGTTGTGGTTGAACAGGGCGCGGGTGTCGTCGGCATCTTTCAGGGCACGGTCGAAGGCACCGGGAGAAATGCGCTCGACGCAACCCGGCCAGAGGTTGAATTGGGTGGCGCCATCGCCGGCGCGGTAGAACACGCTGGCGTAGCCGGTGAGCATGGTGGGCTTGCCGTCTTGGGTTTGGGCGCGCACCTCGCCCAGGGCGACGCGGACTTCGTGGGTGGGCTTGGTCATGGTCATTCCTCTGGAACGGGGGTGGGCTTGGCGGGGTCGTTGCCGCTGTCGGGGGCGGTTTTGTCGGGCTTGGCCGGTGGGGCCGGGTCGGCGGTGTCGTCGGCCGGGGTCAGTGGTGCGGTGTTGAGGGGGACGCGCAGGGCGTCGCCGCCTGGCACTGGCGGGCGCTGGAATTCGGCGCGGGCCTCATTGAGGGTGACGATGCCGGAATTCACCAAGCTGCTGTAGGCGGTGGCGCGGGTCTGGATGGTGGAGCGCACGGCGGCATCCAGATCGAAGCGCACCTGGAACTTGCCACGCTCGCTTTCGCGCAGCAACTTCTGCTCCAGGGATTGCTCGATTTTGATCACCCAGCGGCGCAAGGTGGACTCGGCGAAGTCGCGGCTCTGGTCTTCGATGTTGCTGAAGGTGGCGCGCTCCAGGTCCATCACTTTGTGCGGGGGAACCTGGTAGATGCGGCAGATTTCGCGCAATTGGTGGACGCGGGTTTCAATCGCCTGGGCGTCGCGGGGACTCCAGCCCATTTTGTGGACTTTGAGGCCGGGGGCGGCGGCGGTCTTGTGGCTGTTGTGCAGGCCTTCGTAGTTTTCACTCCACAATTTCTTGAATTTGGCGAGGGCGTCGTCGGACATGTTGGCGGGCAGTTCCACCACATTGCCGATGTTGGCGCCGTTTTTGAAGAACTTCTCGGCGAATTTCTCCAAAGACAGGGTCAAACCCACGGTGCGCCCACTGGTGCGCAAGGGGGACATGCCCCACAGGCCGTCCCAGGACAGGTGCTTGATGTGGATCATGTTGCCCTGGCCGATGTCCACCTGGCCGGTGCCCACGCCCACGCGATACATGATGTCACCGCGATCCGCGCGCCGGGCGTACACCCGGCTGGCGCGCACGGGGTACAGGCCGACGGGATCGAAGTAGCGGTCGCGGTCCACCACGGCAAAGCCGTTGCCGGGGGCCAGCAGGTTGAGGGCGATGCTCTCCCAGCAGTCGGCCGGGATCATGTCGGGGTTGGGCGACTGGAGCAGACTGGAAACGGGGTGGCTGGCGACCACGGCCTTGGTCTTTTTCTCGATCAAATCCACCGGCAGGGAGCCGATGGCGCTGCAAATGACATTCAGGCACGACCACACGGCGCTGGCGGTCAGGGCCTCGTCTTCAGTCAAAAGGCCGCTGTTCATGTCCCAGCCGACGCCTTGCAGCAGGTTGCCGGCCCCGGAGTAAAAGCCGGGGTCGGAGCGGGCGTCCGGCGCTTCATCAAGGGCGTCGGCGGTCAGGAGGTTGGCAAAGGCGCCGGTGAACATCCGGGGAAGACGGATGGGGGCGGGGATTGGGG
>CAZVNU010000003.1:4831-22474 GCA_964628335.1 uncultured Phycisphaeraceae bacterium | reverse complement strand
AAAGCGGCGTCGTGCCGCCGCACGCCACACCATGAAACGCCTCCTGCGCGCCAGGGTTGGCGCCAAAAAGTAGACGCGACGGCCCGTCGCGTCCGCTCCAACCCCAATCAAAACGACGCGCACCGAAACACCGGCGCGCATCGCTTCAAAGACCTCTCATCCCACGCGGCGGGCCGCCGCGTCTACTTTTTTCAGCGGGATGACGCGCGTGACCCGCCAGCTCCGGTCCAAGTTTGCGAAGCTTTGCTTTTTCAGCACCTTGGCTGTATAGTCGGGAGACAGGGTCTTGCCTCTTTTTAAGAAAGGTTGTTGTCATGTCCTCCCTCTTTTCCCCCCTCGCGTGGCGCGGCTTGCCGCTGGTGCTGGTTCTTGGCCTGGGTGCGGGCTGCTCCGCGATGCCTTCCTCTTTGGGCGGCACCTCCGCCGCCAATGTCAGCGCCAGCAAATTGTCGCGGCTCGCGCTGGGGATGGACCGCGAGACGGTGCTGCGCACCATGGGCGAGCCGGTGACGGCGGCGGCCAAGGGCGACACCGAAGTGTTCACCTATGTGTTGTCCGAACCGGCCAGTCGCGGCCACAAGGAGGACTTCTCCATGCGCTACCAAGTGCGGCTGGTCAATGGCAAGGTCGAGGCCTACGGGCGGCCCGAGGACCTCAAAGGCTTTGACAAGTGAAAGAATGAAACAATGAAAAAGCGGCGGCCTTGGCCGCCGCTTTTTTTAGCCGTGCTTTTCGATATGTGTGGTGGTCAGACCCCGAGTTCCGCGCATTTCTTGTTCAGCGTGTTGCGGTTGATGCCCAGCCAGTCGGCGGCCTGGGTCTTGACCCCGCCGGTGTGCTCCAGGGCGACGCGGATCAGGTGCTTTTCAACTTCGCCGATCACCTGCGGGTAAATCTGGCCCTCCTGCGACGCCAATTGCCGGGCGCAGGTGGCGGCCAGGCGTTCGGCCAGCGCTTCCACCGATTCGTCGGCGGTCACCGCGCGGTTTTGCTCGGCGAACAGCCGCACTTGCAGCGGCAGCAGGTCTTCGGTGAATTCCTCGCCGTTGGAGAGCACCACCGCGCGCTCGACGGCGTTTTCCAGCTCGCGCACGTTGCCCGGCCAGGGGTAGCGCAAGATGGTGCCCATCACTTCGCGGTTGAGGCTGCGCAGCTTTTTGCCGTTTTCGCGGTTGTAACGGTCGAGGAAATGGTCCATCAAGTGCGGAATGTCCTCGCGGCGCGCCCGCAGTGGCGGTAAGGTCAGCATCACCACATTCAGGCGGTAAAACAAGTCTTCGCGGAATTTGCCCTCTTTGACTTCGTCGTGCAGATCGAGGGTGGTGGCGGCGATCACCCGCACATCGACCTTGACCGGCTTGTGGTCGCCCACCCGCTCGAATTCGCGCTCCTGCAGCACGCGCAGCAGTTTGACCTGCAATTGGGCGTCCAAGGTGCCGACCTCGTCCAAAAACAGGGTGCCACCGTCGGCGGCCTCGAAACGGCCGATCTTGTCGCGCAGCGCGCCGGTGAAGGCGCCCTGCACATGGCCGAACAGTTCGCTCTCAAGCAATTGGGGCGAGAGCGCGCCGCAGTTGACGCGGATCAGCGGTTTGTCGCGCCGGGGCGAGTTGTAGTGGATGGCGCGGGCGATGAGTTCCTTGCCGCAGCCGGTTTCGCCCAGCACCAGCACGGTGGCGCGGCTGGGCGCGACCTGGGCCACGGTGGCCAGGGTGTCGTGGATGGCCGGTGAGGTGCCGATGATGTTGTCGAAACGGTAGCGGTCGCGCAGGGTGCCGACCAGCACCTGTTTTTCGTCCAGCCATTTGTCGCGCTGGTTCTGCACCAATTGGTGCAGGCGGTAGGTCTGCGACAAGGCACCCGAGACGATGGTGATCAGGCGGGCGTCGGCTTGCAGGCGGGCTTGGCTGACGAAGGGCATCATGCCCGACACGGTGCCCACCACCTCCGCGCCGTCGTGCAGCGGTACGCAGATGAAACCGAAGGTCTTGCCGACGGTGATTTGCTTGGTGCGGCCCAAGAAAGCCGGATGTTTGGTGATGTCGGCGATGACGGCGGGTTGGCCGGTGGCAAACACCCGGCCGGTGATGCCCTCACCGCGCTTGTACACCCCGCGCGCCTGCTCTTCGGGGGTCAGGCCCACGCTGGTGACCGTGCGCAAGGTGTCGGTGGAGTGGTCAAGCAGGTTGAGCACCGAGATCGAGATGTGCATCTCATCGCACAGCAAGGTGGTGGCACGCGTAAAAACTTCGCTTAGCTCCAATCCGCTGCTTAGGATCTGGCTGATGCGTTCGAGGATGTCTAGTTCTTGTTCGGGGCGTGGCATAGTGCGGTGATTATATGGGCAATAAATCCATCCGCACCAATGGCATGTTGTTTTTTTAAGCACAATGAGTAGGCTGCGGATAAGTTTTAGGCTTAGGAACAGAGTCTGTGGCGAGCAGGAGTAAAATCATCCGTCGTCTAGCCCAAGTCTCGCACCCGCCATTTTATGAGCCACCGTATGACCCCTCCTTTGCGCCTATCTTTGCTGTTGCCCCTCCTGTTGTGTCTGGCCGCTGCGCCCGCGCCGCTTAAGAACCCGCCGCCCAAGCCCGAGCAGTTGGTGGCTGGCGCGGCTTTGGTGATGGATCTGCCGGAGCTTGGCACCAGCGCCCATTCCAACGGCAGGTCGCCGATCCGGGCCCAGGTGCGGCTGCCGCTGAATTGGGACAAGGAGCGCGCCTTCCCGGTGTGGGTGCATCTGGGCGGCGAGGACGGTTATGACGAAAAAGGACTGGACTATTTTTCAGCGATGTTCGGGCAGAAGAATGTCATTTTGGTGACGGTGGATTTCCCCAAAGACGGCCAGAAAACCGGCCTGCCCACCGCGGTGCAAGCCATCAAGCGCTTTGCCGCGCTGACCCGGATCAAATTGGATACCGCCAACTTGGCGTTGTCGGGCACCACTTATGGCGCGCGGGCGATGGCGGCCAATGCCGAAGCGGGTGGGCGCGAGTTGGCGGCCTTTCGCTTCCGGGTGCTGATGGGCGGCGGCGATTTGGAAGGCTTGGCGCAAAACCCCGGCCCGCCGGCGCATTGGTTGCAAGTGGGCAAAAAACCACTCAAGGCGTTCGGCGTGTTGGCAAAGGCGCGCCATGACTGCATGACTTTGGAAACGACCAAAGCGGCTCTTGCCAACGGCTACCGCAATCAGATTTACGCTTGGTTCACCGGGCGTTTTGCCCCCACCCGCACCACTGCCGCGCTGGTGGCCGCCGCCGAAAAAGCCAAAGACGCCAAGGAAAAAGCGCGCCTGCTCACCCCCGTCAAAAAAGAGTTTTTGGATTTCCCCGACATCCAAAAAGCCAAGGACATGCTGGCGGCGGCCGAAGCGCAACTCAAACCGGCGGAGAAACAACCATGACCCCGCGCGCCAACCTGTTTGCCGCCTCAAGGGAGTTGCTGGTGCTGGCGGTGCTGGCCGACGGCAAGACCCATGCCTATGCCCTGTCGCAAAAAATGGCCCAAGTGGCTGGTTTTTCACTGCCGCCGGGCACGCTGTATCCGCTCTTGACCCGCTTGGAAAAAGCCGGCCTGCTGCGCTCAACCTTGACCAATCCAGGCAAGGGCCGGGCCAGCAAGCGCGAGGTGGAGCTCACCACCGGCGGGCGGGTTGCCTTGCGCAAGCAAGCCGCTGAGTGGCACGCCTATATGGCCCGCCTGCAAGGCGTGGTATTGCCGGCGGTGCGCATCATCGCCGCCCGCGAGCCGGCGGCCAGAACTCCGGGCTCCGCCGGGGATCGGGCGGTTTTTTAAGGCGGGTCGGGCACCTGCTAAACTTTCCGCCCTTTCCGCTTCGTTTTCCCCTTTGATCACGCCATGTCCCACAACATCCTCCTCATCGGTTCCGGCGGTCGCGAGCACGCCATTGGTTGGAAGCTCAAGCAATCCAAGCAGGTTGGCAAACTGTTTTTCGCCCCCGGCAACGGCGGCACCGCCGCCCTTGGCACCAATGTGGACCTGCGCTATGAGCCGGTCACCACCAAGGTGGCCGACGACATCCTGCGTTATGTGCGCGACCACAAAATCGACATGGTGGTCATCGGGCCGGAAGACCCCTTGTCCGAGGGCTTGGCCGACCGCCTGGCCGCCGGTCCGCACGCGCCCAAATGGATTTTCGGCCCGACCAAAAAGGCCGCGCAATTGGAAGGCGACAAGGCTTTCGCCAAGGAACTGATGCGCGCCTGCAAGATCCCCACCGGCGACGCCCGCATTTTCACCAACTACGAGCAGGCGGTGGAATATGTGACCAACCGCGAAACCCCGATCGTCATCAAGGCCGCCGGTTTGTGCAAAGGCAAGGGCGTGTTCCTGCCGGATTCCAAGGAGGAAGCCACCGCCGTGCTCAGCGACATCATGCGCAAAAAGATCTTCGGCGACGCCGGCAACAAGGTGCTGATCGAAGAGCGCCTGGTCGGCCAGGAAGTTTCACTGCTGTGCTTCGTCGACGGCCAGAACATCTTCCCGATGGAAGGCGCCCAAGACCACAAGCGGGCTTTTGAAGGCGACCAGGGCCCCAACACCGGCGGCATGGGCGTGTATGCGCCGACCCCGGTTTTGACCGACGCCATCATGGGCCAGGTCGAGCGCGAAATTTTGATTCCCTCGCTGGATGCCATGCGCCGCCACGACATCCACTTCAAGGGCATCCTGTTCGTCGGCCTGATGCTGACCGCCGGCGGCCCCAAGGTGCTGGAATACAACTGCCGCTTCGGCGACCCGGAAACCCAAACCCTGTTGCTCAAGATGAAGGGGGATCTGTTCACCGCCATGGTCGCCTGCTGCGAAGGCACGCTCGACCAGGTCGATTTCGGTTTTGAAAAGAAAGTGTCGGTGTGCGTGGTGATGGCCAGCGGCGGCTATCCGGGCGATTACAAGAAGGGCCTGCCCATCACCGGTATTGCCGAAGCCGAAACGAAGTTCGATGTCAAGGTGTTCCATGCCGGCACCAAGCTGGACAAAGAGGGCCGCACCGTCACCACCGGCGGCCGCGTGCTCAATGTCTGCGCCACCGGCGCGACTTTGAAGGAAGCCCGCGAGAAGGCCAATGCGGCCTGCGCTGCGATCAAGTTCGAGGGCGGCTTCTTCCGTCGCGATATCGGTTGGCGGGCGGGGTAAAAGCGAGGGCCGGCGGGTCAGAGGCGCAAATCCTTTGGGAAGAGCCGCGACCGTGAGGGAGCGGGTGTGGAATAGACCTCTACGCCCGCTCCCTCACGGTTCCTTGACCCGCCAACCTGGGATGAAAGTGACGCAGGTGGCACCTCTGCCATATGTACAGTATGCTGTACATATGACAGCCATCACCTACACCGAAGCCCGGGCCTCATTTGCCGAAACCATTCGGCGGGTTTGCCAAGACCATGACCCTGTCATCATCACGCGCAAGCGTGAAGATGCGGTGGTCATGATGTCGTTGGAAGATTACGAATCCCTGACCGAAACCGCCCATTTGCTGCGCAGCCCGCGCAATGCCCGTCGTCTGCTCGACAGCATCAAAGAGCTCGAAGAGGGCAAAGGCACGGAAAGGCAGTTGCGGGCATGAAGATCGTTTTTTCAAGCCAAGGCTGGGACGACTATCTGCACTGGCAGCAAACCGACAAAAAACTGCTCAAACGCATCAATGATCTGATCAAAGAAATCAGCCGCAACCCGTTTGAAGGCATTGGCAAACCGGAACCTTTGCGCCATGCGCTGGCCGGCTATTGGTCGCGGCGAATCAATGACGAGCATCGCCTGGTTTACAAGATTGAAAATGATGCCCTGCTCATCGCGCAGGCACGCTACCACTACTGAAGCCGAAAAACCACGGCCACCCTCGGAAGTTGTAGCGCAAACCCAGCTCAAGCGCATGCACGCCGTTGCGGTCGTAATGGAGCTGGTTCACAGTCACGCTTGCGGTGGAATTTGCTGGACATGGAGTTTCCTTAAAAGGATGTGCGCCCCGTTGCGACGGAAAAGGGGCGGGGTGGAGCATACGGCTTGAATTTGAGAATACAGTGAAAACCGGTTGACCCGCCAACCCTGCCATGCCGGCGGCTGTGAAATGCCAACAGGGGGCGGCCGACCCCGCCTTTTCGCCGCTAAACTCTCCCTCCCATGCTCGAAACTCCCCTCGACCGCCTGCCCCAACTCCAAGCCGCCGCCCTTGCCGAACTGGCGACGGCCCACAGCCCCGCCGATCTCGAATGGTGGCGCGCCAAGTACCTTGGCACCAAGACCGTCGAGGGCGAGGTCAGGAAAATGATGGGCTGGATCAAGGAGGTGCCCGGTCCGGAGAAGAAAAACTTCGGTGCCGCCGCCCAAGCCGCCAACAAGGCGATCAATGATGCTTACGAAGCCAAGAAGGCTGGCGCAGGCGCAACTATCACCAAGCCCAGCGGCCCGCTCTTGGACATCACCGAGCCGGCGGTGGCCCCCAAACTCGGCCGCGAGCATGTGATCACCCAGACCGTGCGCGACCTGACCGACATTTTCGCCCGCATGGGATTTGCCGTCGAAGAAGGGCCGGAGGTGGAGGACGAGCGCCACAACTTCGATGCCCTCAACATCCCGCGGACCCACCCGGCCCGCGACCCCAACGACAACTTCTACATCACCGAGCCATTCACCGCCAACCCGTTGCTGTTGCGCTCGCAGACCTCCACCGTGCAGATCCGCGCGATGGAAAAGATCGTGAAAGACTCGCCGGCCAACCCGCGCTTGCGCATCGTTTCGCCCGGCCGCGTCTACCGCCCCGACGAGCACGATGCGACGCACTATTCGATGTTCCACCAGATCGAAGGCCTGGTGGTGGACAAGAAGGTCACCATGAGCGACCTCAAGACCACCCTGTTGCAATTCGCGCAGGCGTATTGGGGTCCGGAAACCGAAGTGAAACTGGTGCCCAGTTACTTCCCGTTCACCGAGCCGAGTGCCGAGTTGTATGTGACGGCGCAAGTCGGCGGGGAGACCCGCTGGATGGAAGTCGGCGGCTGCGGCATGATCGACCCTGCGGTGTTTGAAGCTGTGGGCATTGACCCCGAACAATGGACTGGCTTCGCTTTCGGCCTTGGCGTCGAGCGCCTGGCGATGAAGAAGTACGGCATCCAGGACATCCGCTGGCTATTCGAGAACGATGTGCGGTTCTTAAGACAGTTTTAATGATGTGTTTGTAAAAAATAATATCAAGCTTTATTTTTTACAACACACAATGTTAGAATTTCAGAATGCATCTCCGCCACCTTGCCGCCGTCATCCCTGCCGACTTCCAAGACACGCCCGTCATCGGCTTGCAGGGTCCGCGTCAGGCGGGCAAAAGCACCTTGGTTGCGGCTTTGGCCAAAACCACGGTCTCACTGGATACCACGGCCCTTTTGGCCCAATCCCGGCGCGATCCGGCGGGCTTCGTGGCCTCGTTCCAAGGTTTGGAACCCGTGGCCATCGATGAAATCCAACGCCACCCTGAATTGGTGTTGGAAATCAAGGCGGCCGTGGACCGCGACCGCCGCCCGGGACGCTTCATTCTGACCGGCTCGGCCGCGCTGTTGACGCGCGGATTGATGGCCGACTCCCTGGCCGGACGCATGGCCTTGCACACGCTTTGGCCCTTCACACAAATGGAACTGGCGGACAATGCTGCCGGTGAAAATCCGGTGGCGCGGTTGTTCGCCAACGCGGTGGGGCCGGCGCACCGCGACCTGCCGGTGGACGGCCTTTGGCGGCGCGTGTTGATCGGCGGTTTCCCCGAAGCCTGCGTCCGTCCGGATCCCGTCCGCCGCGACCGCTGGTTCGCCGATTACCTCACCGCCTCCGTGGAGCGCGACGCCCGCGATCTGATGGATGTGGAGCGGCTCATCGATCTGCCGCGCCTGCTGGCGATGGCGGCCATCCGCTCGGCCACGGTGCTCAACCTGGCGGACCTTTCGCGCAACATGCGGATGACCCAGCCCACGCTCACCCGTTACATGGGACTGTTCGAGACGCTGATGCTCACCATGCGCCTGCCGGCCTTCGGCGACAACCTCACCAAGCGCGTCACCAAATCGCCCAAGTGGCTGATGGCCGACACCGGCCTGATGGCCCATTTGCTGAATCTCGACGAAGCCGCGCTCACCGCCGGCGAACCAGGCCGCATGGCGGCGGGGCGCCTCCTGGAAACCTTCGTCCTGACCGAACTCGTGCGCCACTTGGCCTGGCACCCCAAACGCATCCAGCCCTACCACTACCGCACGACCGAAGGCGACGAAGTGGACCTGATATTGGAGGCGCCCGGCGGGCGTTTCGTCGGCGTCGAGGTGAAGGCTTCGGCGAATCCCCATCCCGACGATTTCAAGGTCCTGCGCCAATTGAAGGACAAAGCCGGCGACGCTTTCGCCTGCGGCGTGGTGTTCCACACGGGAACGCAGCAAATGGCGTTCGGGGAGAAATTGTGGGCGCTGCCGGTTTCGTGGTTGTGGGAAGGGTGAAGTGACCGCGGATTCCCACACCGGGGAAAACCCGGCGCAACTTCCCGCATTTGCGCGACAAGCGATCGCTACACTCCCGCCCGTTCATTTCCCCTTCCGCCCCCCATTGCCTGATCCCGCCATGAAAAAAACCGTTTGTTTCGTCGCCGTCCTCGCCCTGCTCGCCGCCCCGTCCGCCCTGGCCGGTTATTCACCGGTGGTGAGCGACATGCCGATGGCGGATTGGAATTTCACCCATGAACCGGCCGCGCAGGGAGGCGCCAAGAGCATCGAAGAAACGACGGCCCGCGACGGCAAACCATCCACGAGCAAGCAGGTCATCACGCTCGACGAACAGGGCGAGGAAGTGCGCAGCGAACTGGCCACCGAAGGCAGCGCCAAGAGCTATGTCAAGACCTTCAAGCGCGAGGGCGATTTGCTGGAAGTGGCCCAGTCCACCCTCGAAAACGGTGCGGAAACCGTCTATTCGCGCCAGAAGGGCGCCTATGCCGCCAAGGGCAAGTTGAGTTCCATCAGCGCCGAACGCTGCCTGAGCAAAAATGAATTGCAGCCGGAAGGCACCACCGTGGTGACGACCGCGGCCGACGGCGCCACCACCCTGTCCATGCAGGACCCCAAGGGCAAGGAGCAGATGAAGCTCACCGCGGCCTACGATAAGAACGGCCGCGCCAGCCGCGTGTCCATGGCTTTCGGAAACCAAACCCAGACGATGCTCATCACCCGCAACGCCGCCGGCCTGATCACCCGCGGCGCGTCGGAGGACGGCAAGAATGTCATCACCACTGAATACGAGATGGATGCCAAGGGCAATTGGACCAAGGCCACCACTTCCTACGCCGTGACGCGCCTGGATGGCAAGGAGCAAAAATTCGTCCGCGAAACCGTCCGCAAGATCACCTATTGAGCCTTGCGCTTGCCGCGCCGCGAAGCGGTGCCCGTCCCTGGCCAGGGGTGCAACCCCTGGAAAACAAGCTCCATTTTCGTTCCACCCCGAAGGGGTGGCGCAAACTCCTCCACCCCTTCGGGGTGGCGAACCCTCCCGCCCTGTTCCAGGGGTTTCACCCCTGGCCAGGAACAACCACCGCTTCGCGGTGAAGCAAGAGGCATCCGCTTACACCCACTGCGCGCGCCGATTCCGGCGCGCGTTTTTCTGCGTTGCCCCGCTACCCCCCATTCCCCCGCATCATCGCCAACTTCCCCGCCGCCGTTTTGCGCATCCCCGCCGTCACCTTCGCCTTCTTCGCCAACTTCTCAAACTCTCCGGTGGCTTCCATGATTTGCGCCAAGATCCCCGGCGCGCCCTTCACGCCTTCGCGCTTGGCCAAGGCCAGCAATTCCGCATGGGTCGGGTCGGTGCTCTTTTCGTCGAAGCCCACCGAGTGCCAGCCGCCCGGTCCCAGTTGGAAAGTCAGGTCGTAGGCCGGCGACAAACGCCAGGCCCTGGAAGCATCCATGAGCAGGGCGAAGTTCTTGAGATGGTCGTCGCGGTTGTGGGAGAGCACATTGAAGGCCAGCCAGCGGTAGGCCTTGTCCACTTCGCGCTGGTCGCCGGTCAACTTGCGCGCCACCTGCATCACCAAACGCGCGGGCTGGCCGACGCCGAAATCCGGCAAGCCCAGCAACCCGGCCACCGATTGCATGTGCAACCGGCCGCCGCCGGCCGTGCGGTCGAAGCGTTTGATGGCGAAAAAGCGGCCGACCTTGGTTTCAATCAGGCGGCACTCGGGCATGTCGAGGCCGGCCAGTTTCGCCATCTGGGCGTAAACGAATTCCATGGTCCCGGCATCTTCGGCATCGGCCTTGGCGCAAAACTTCACCAGCCATGGCGACACGCCGGCGGGCAAGGCGCCGTCGCCGCGTCACACGCCGGAAGCCGAGGCGTCGTCCGGCAAACCCACCACCACCTTGGGCTGCGCGCCGCCGGGCGTGCCGCCGACCTTGAGCAGATCGGGCAGGACATCCCCGGCCACGCCGGCTTGGAATTCCCATGATTCCACCGCCATGCGTTCGATGGACAACACGGCAGGCTGCTCCTCCGGCTCGGTGGCCGGCTCAAACACCAAGGCGCCCATCGCCCGCTTGCCCATCCAAGCCAGGCGATCCAAATCGTCCGCGCTGCCGGCATGGTGGCGGGCGAAGTGGCGATCCATCAACAGGCGCCCCCAGCCATCGGGAAGCGACTCGCGCAGAAGCGCGGGCAGCACCGCCAAATTTTTGACCCCGGGTTCGGGGGCCGGCAGCAGCGGCGACAGCGGCAGTGGATCGACTTGGAATGCACGATCCCATTCCCAAAACAGGTCGCGCCCGTTTTGGGCAATTTCCCCCACGGGGCGCGCCTCGCCGCGGCCGAAATCCAGCAGAACTTTCAAGCGTTTCATCAGCCGCTCCTTCCACGCCGGCGCGGGGCGAGTTGTTTTTCCAATGCGTCCAAGGATGGGGCTTTCAGGGCCGGCTCGCGCGCCGCTTGCACTGCCGCAAGCAGCGGCTCCAACAAATCCAGCGCCGAAGCCACTTTCAAAAACATGTCCAAGCCCGCGCCCTGCCCACGCTCCAAGCGCGACACGGTGGGCAACGACACGCCGGCCCGCTGGGCCAACGCCTGCTGGCTCCAATTGCGGCCCAACCGCGCCCCGGACAACACCTGACCCAGCATGCGCTGGGCTTCGACGGGCCCGATCAAAACCAAAGAATTTGTCATTTAGTGAATCATATCAGAGTTATAAAAGATAAAAATTGCCTTTAACAAATCATTTTTGATTTATTATTTTTACCCTAAAACCTGCTCGGTTTGCCGGCGATGCAGTAGGCCAAAAACATCATGAGCGGGAACCACAGGGCATCCATTGCGCTGGCGTATCCAAGCCCGTGGAATTACCCGCATGAAAATTTCCATTTGAAAAAGGCCCGCGCCGCGCAAAGTCTTTTCCTTGTTCCCCACTCCTATACTCCCTCTCCTATGCCCATCTTCCGCTCCAAATCCTGGCTGCTCGCCGGCCTGCTCGCCTTGGCCCCTGTCGCGCACGGGGCCGACGACCTCAATGCGCTGCTGGGTTTGCCTGCGGTTGAAGACGGCGCCGACCAGCCCCAAGGCTTGGTCGTCATCGCTGAAACGGTGCCGGCCGAAGTGGCGCCGGGCGGGGATTTTGAGGTGGTGGTGCATGTGACGGCTCCGCCGGGAACCCATGCTTTTCCCGATGCCGCGCAAAAGCCCAGCCAAGCCTCGACGATTTACTTCCTCTCGGCTGGCGGCCTGCAATTCGCGCCGCCGGTGTGGCCCAAGGGCGAGAAACACGAATACAAAGCGCTGGAGATGACCGATGTGATTTATCACGGCGAACAGCGCATCCGCATCCCCGGCAAAGCCGGCCAGACACCGGGCACTTATGTGGCCAAGGGTGCGTTCAAAGGGGCGTATTGCGACGATGTGGGCCAGTGCTACATGGCCAAGGAATATCCGTGGCAGGTGGAAGTCAAGGTCAAGGCGCCCGCGCCGGTGGTGGCGCCGCCGGCCAAGGTGGAAGCATCGGGTTCGGCGCCGGTTCCAGCCGCGGTGCCCGCCAAAGGCCTGACTGTCACCGCCGAGGCGGTGCCGGTGGTGGTGGCGCCCGGCGATGCGTTTGAGATCGTGGTGCAGGTGGCGGTGGGGGAGGGGCTGCATGCCTATCCGGACGCGGCGCAAAATTCCGACAGTGCTTCTTCGTTGCGCATTGTCGATGCCGGCACCATGACCTTGGGCAAGCCGGTGTGGCCTGCGGGAATCCCCCATCAAAATGTCGCCGGCGAAACCGAGCGGGTGTACCAAGGCAAGGTTCAATTGCGCATCACCGCCGCCGCGCCGGCCATGGCCGGCACCTACGGGGTCAAGGGGGTGTTCACCGGTTTCTACTGCGATGACAAGGGGCATTGCTTCCCGGTGGAGGAATATCCCTGGCAGGCGCAAGTGATTGTGGATGCGACGGCGCCGCCGAGCTTGCCGCCTGCCCTGCCAGCAGCAACCCACTCCGTTGAGCCCATCGTCTTTGATTTGCCTTGGGGCAAAGTCTCTGTCGATCCCAATACCGGCTTGGGGCTGGGCTCGTTTCTCCTGCTTTCTGCCATCGGTGGTTTCGTATTGAACTTCATGCCTTGTGTTTTGCCGGTGATTCCGATCAAAATCATGGGGCTGGCCCAAGCCGCCGGCACCCGCTCGCGGCGCTTGTTGCTGGGCGGGGTGATGTCGGGCGGAGTGGTGGCGCTGTGGCTTGGCATCGGTTCGGTGCTGGCTTTCACCAGCGTGCTGGGCGGCACGGCGGATATTTTCCGTTATCCCGTCGTCAATCTGTCGTTGGGCCTGTTCATCATCGTGATGGCGTTTGCCGCCACCGGTTTGTTTGCCATCCGCCTGCCCCAAGGCCTGTATCGCATCAGCCCCAAGCATGATTCCTTGGCCGGCTCGTTCGGCTTTGGCCTGATGACCGGCGTGTTTGCCCTGCCGTGCACCGGCCCCTTCATGGGCACCGCGGCCGCCACCGTGCTTGGTGCCGGCGACAGCATGCTGACCCTGATGGTGTTTGGCGCCATTGGCTTTGGCATGGCCGTGCCGTATTTTGCGTTGGCGGCCAACCCCAAATGGGTGGAGAAACTGCCCCGCTCCGGCCCGGCCAGCGATGTGATGAAAAATTTCTTGGGTTGGCTGATGCTGGCTGGCGGGGCCTATTTCGTGCAGTCGGGCGTCACCCAATGGGTGCAACCCGAATCGCACTTTGGCAAGCGGGCTGGCGTGATGGTGGCCTTGGCGCTGTTCACCATCGCGTCCCTCATGCTGGTCAAAGGCTGCGTTTCCCTGTGGACAAGCGGCTCGCGCAAAGTCATTACGGCAGTCTTCCTGGTGATTGGCTTGGCGCTTGGCGCATTGGGTGGCCAGCAGATTTATACCGAGATCGCCACCCGCCCCTTTCCCTTCATCACCTTGAGTGACGAAGCGCAATTATCGCTTGGCAAAGGCAAGCTCACGGTGGTGGACTTCCGCTCCACCAACTGCTTGAACTGCGATTACAACGAAAAAACCGTGTTCAACACCCCGGTGGGCAAGGCTCTGCTTGGTGCGCAAGATGTGGCGGCTTATCAGGCCAACATCGACCATGATGCCAATGCCCGTTACTTGCGGCGGATTTCCGGTCAAGTCGCCGTGCCCTTCCTCATCATTTACAACGCCAAGGGTGAACCCGTGGAGAAGATGAGCGCGATCATCACCACCGAACAGTTGCGTTTGGGGTTGGAAAAAGCCCGCCAACAGAACTGATGTCCTTTGTCTTTCAATTTTCTCATCAATCCCCTCTGTTCACGCAGAGGGCTCCTTCAAGGCCTCCCATGACCCACGCCGAAATCTCCGCCAAACTCGCCGAGATCAACCTCACCCTGCCCGAGGCCCCCAAAGCCCTGGCCGTTTATGTGCCGGCGGTGGAGGTGGGGGGGCTGGTCTATGTGTCCGGCCAATTGCCGATGGTGTCCGGCCAATTGCCCCTGACCGGCATCGTGGGTGGCGAGGTCACGCTGGAGCAGGCCCAGGCGCTGGCTCGCCAATGTGCGGTCAACGCCATTGCGGCCTTGGGACTGGCATTGAACGGTGATTTTTCCCGCTTTGAGCGGGTGATCAAGGTGGAAGCCTTCGTCGCCTCCACCCCGGCGTTCACTTCCCAGCATTTGGTGGCCAATGGTTTCAGCGAAGTGATCGGCCAGGTGTTTGGTGAACAAGGCATCCATGCCCGCGCGGCGGTGGGCGTGCCCTGTCTGCCTTTGAATGCCCCGGTGGAAGTGGCCATGCTGGTCAAAGTCAAGGCCTGAACCGGATGCGCCACGGTGTTGGTTATCCACCGGGCTTCCCCCGAAAAGCCACGCGCCACCCCCTGATTTTTAAAAAATCCCGAAACCCGGGCAAAAATCCTTGACACAATGACCCTTCTCTCCGACACTTCCCCGACATTCTGATCCCTTCTCCTCTTCGGAGTGATTCTTCCATGGCTAAGGTCCGCAGCGCTGCCAGCGCATTCGCCGTCTCTCTCGTTGTCCTGGGTCTCGCCTTTGTCGGCGCCACCGCCTTGGCCATCACTTTCTATCTCCAAAGCGAAAAAGCCTTGCATGACAAGGAAATCGCCGAGATCAATTTCAGCAAGACCAAAGTTGCCGGTGACGACGCCAAGGCCGGCGTGGTCAAGGCCTTGGCTGAGCAGGCCGATGGCAACAAAGGCAGCCTGATCGGCATTTTGGCCGACCAAAACGAAAAGCTGGCCAAAGAAATCGAAAAATTGACCAAGGTGGACCTGGCTGAAAAGCAGGACGCCATCAACCAGGCCACCGCCGACATCGACAAGAAGAAGGGCGAACTGGCCCGCTTGCAGGTCGAGCTGGCCTCGATCATCTCCACCTCCGCCGCCAAAGTGGCCTCCGCCGAAAGCGCCGCCGAGCAGGACCGGGCCGCCGCCGACAAGGCCAAGCAGGAAGCCCAGCTCAAAATCGCCGCCGCCGATTCCGAAATCAAAGCGTCCCAGGAGCGCCTGAGCAAGGCCTTGGAAGAGCAGCAGGCAGTGCTTGCGCTCAAGGATGAGGCCACCGCCGCCGAAGCCAAAAAGGTCGCCCTGCTCAATACTGAAAAACTTGAGTTGATCAAGAAAATCCGCGACAGCCACCGTCCGATTGCCAGCGATGTGGCCACCCCGGTCGGCAAAATCGTGAATTTCATGTCCAATGAAGAAATCATCCTCAATCTGGGGTCGGCCGAGCGGGTGCGCCCCGGCCTGACTTTTGAGGTGTTCCCCAACAACCAGGTCATCCACATGCAGGCTGGCAACATTGTCAGCGGCAAGGCGACCCTTGAGGTGTACAGCGTGCAGGAGCATGAGTGCGTCGCCCGCAAGGTGCGCGGCGCCCCGTCCGTCCACATCGCCAAGGGTGATGTGCTGGTCAATCTGGCCTACCACCCCACCGGCCAGGTGAACTATGTGGTGTACGGTGCCTTCGACCTCAATCAGACCGGCAACCCCAATGGCGCCATCGAGGATGAAAACCGCGTCAAGGCGCTGATTGCCTCCGCCGGCGGCAAGGTGATCGAATTCGACACCAACAACGCGCAAGTCAACCTGTCGCCCGATGTCGATTATCTGGTGCTGGGCAAGGAGCCGGAACAGCCGACCGCGCCCACCGACGACGAAGCCACCGATGTGGCCAAGATGGACGCCTACAAAAAAGCCACCCGCACCTATGAGCTCTACATTTCACTGGCCAACCAGGCCAAGCAGATGCAGATTCCGGTGCTCAACCAGAACCGTTTTCTTGAATTGATCGGCTTCTACCATCGCAACAAGGTGGGCCGCAAGCCATGAGCCCGCCGTCTCCGTGACCCCAAGGCCGCCGCGTTTGCGGCGGCCTTTTTTTGCCCGGTCATCGTTCCGCACTCTTGTTTCATCCGTTTTTCATGTCCGACTACGGCCCGATCACTGCTTGGAGTCAATACCTGGGCGCCCGTCTGATGGCCGGCGTGCTGATGGCCACCGATGTGGACACCAGTTTGGCGTTGGCCAAGGGCGTGGCCAAGCCGCTGTACCCCTTGTTTTGCCGCCATGCGGTCCGCACCCGCGAGCATGTGGGTTTGGCGTTTCCGCATTGGTCGCCGGCGCAGGTTGAAGAGGTCACCCGCCAGGCCTTTGAACATCTGGCCATGGTGGGGGTTGAAATCTTGCACACTCCGCGCGCCATGCACCCCAATGCGTGGGAAAAGCGCGTGGATGTCTCCGGCCTGGCGCCCGAAGCGGTTGAATTGCTCAGCGGCCGCAAACCGGCCATCCTGCTGACTGGCCATATCGGCAATTGGGAAATGCTCGGTTACAGCCTGGCCACCTTGGGTTATCCCATGCATGCCATCGCCCGCCCCTTGGACAATCCCTTGGTCAACCAATGGATCTTTGGCATCCGCCAACGGCGCGGCATGCGTATCTTGGACAAGGACCGCGCCAGCCACAAGGCCAAAACCCTGCTTGATGCCGGTCAACCCGTGGGTTTCATCGCCGATCAAAACGCCGGTCCCAAAGGCTGCTTCGTACCCTTCATGGGGCGGTTGGCCAGCACCCACAAATCAGTGGCGCTACTGGCCGCCTCCTGCAATGCCCCCATCATTTGCGGCGAAGCCATCCGCCAGCCGATGGGCGCCGATGGTAGGCGTTTCCACTACAAGTTGGAGACCTCGGACATCATTTGGCCGGAAGAATGGGCCGATCAGGACGACCCCGTGTTCTACATCACCGCCCGCTGGGCCCACGCGGTGGAAAAGGCCATCATGCAACATCCCGGCCAATACCTGTGGATGCACCGCCGCTGGCGCACCCGGCCCAAATTCGAAGTTGAAAACAAGCCGATGCCTGCTGCTTTAAGGCGCAAATTGGCCGCTTTGCCGTGGATGACCCCGGCCCAGTTGGGTCGTTTGGCCGGCGAAGCAACATAGGGCATGAAAAAGGGTTGCCATCCGCCAGAGGCCCCCTATACTGCCCCACACCCGCATTTTTTGGCGCCTCTTTTTGGATTCACCCATGGCCGCAGCCCCGCTTCTTCTGGACCGTACGATTCTGATCGTGGACAACGATATCGACATCCGCACCGCCATTGACATGGCGTTGCAGGCCGAAGGCGCCCTGACCCAAGTCTGCGGCGATGGCGACACGGCGGTGGAAATCTGCGTGCAAGACCCGCCGGAATTGATGGTGCTGGACATGATGTTGCCCAAAAGCTCGGGCTTCGTGGTGCTTGAGCGCATCGCGGCCCTGCCCAAAAAACCAGTGGTCATCATGGTCACCGGCAACGAAGGCCGCCGCCACAAGGAATACGCCGAAGAAAAAGGGGTGGCCGGTTATTTGAACAAGCCGGTTTCATTGGACACCCTGATCGACTTGGCGCGCAAGGTGCTGCCCAAAGCCTGAGTCGCTTGTCGCCCGCGCCCCGGTGGGTGGGTGTTTTTCTTGATATTGCCTATTTACGCGGACCCAAGGCTGGGGTAAAGTGTGCCCTCGCTGCCCCGCCCAATCCGGGGGACCGCCCCGCCCGAGGATTCCCATGCCACACCCATCGCTCTGCCGGTCCGCCCTTTCCGCCTTGTTTTTCGCGGGGTTGGCGACGCTTGCCGCCCTGCCTG
>CAZVNU010000003.1:0-4821 GCA_964628335.1 uncultured Phycisphaeraceae bacterium | reverse complement strand
CAGGGCGGCAAGCGTCGCCCTGCCTGCGACCCAGGCCCGCGCCGACGAGGCGCAGGATGCCTACGCCTTCAAGCGCGCCGCGATCAAAGGCGACGACCAGGGCGCGCGCTACACCCTGCTGCTGAAGTTCTACTACGCCAACGAGAAGAACCCGGCCGCCGTGCAGTTTGCCAAAAGCGAAGCCGAACAGCTGGCCAAGGATTTCCCCGACAGCAACCAGATCAAAACCCTGGTGCGCGTGATCACCGCCGGCGCCACCCGCGCGGCGGAGCCAGAGATCGCGGCACCCGATCCGGAGGAAGTCCCGCCCGAGCCCGAAGACACCAAGCGCGAAGTCATTTTGCCCACGGCGCCGACGGTGGGTTTGCTGTCACCCAAAGACCAGAATTTGGTGCGGCTTTATGAGTTGGATTTCCACATCGACAGGGGCGCCCCGGCCGGCCCCGATGCCAGGGTTTCCGTCAGCGTGCCCAAGGAAGTGATCGACGACCTGTTGAAAAACAACGGCGATGCCAAGGAGTTGGCCGAGTTCAAAGGTCGCAATGGCACTGCCGCCATCCGGCGCCTGCCGTCCCTGGCCCAATTGGATTTGATTTTTGCGGTGCAGGACAAAAGCCTGTATTCCAAAGTCGACATCCGCACCGAACCGGTTGCGCTGCACGCCTTCCGCACCCAGATCCACGCGCAGTTGGCGCGCTATTTCACGCCGCATTTCGCCGGCCAGGTGCCGGGCCTGATCGCCAAGCCCAAGAGCGCCAGCGCGCAGCAGGAGGCGTACACCAATTTTCTGGCTCTTTCACTGGCCTCGGTGGACAACCATCCGGTGATTGACCGTGCCGACCCTGCCGACTCCCTGCTGTTGCAATGGGGCCTGCCGCGGGCGGAAGCCAAATACCCCGCCCCCAACATCAAGGGCTGGAAGCCTTATTTCCGCTCGGCCAAAGATCCGCGCTTCGTGAAAATCGCCGAATGGATCAAGGCGCTTTACGGCGAAGCCACCCCCAATTACGGCATCAGCCTGCCTGCCGCTCCCGGCGGCCCGGCCAAGCCCGGTGAGGTTCCCGCCAACGGAGCCGCCCCTGCTGCCGCCCCTGCCAGCCGTCCCTGATTTCCGCCTTTGCTTCGTTCGCGCCGTTTCCCCTTCTGATTTTTCCGACCCTTTTGGAGCCGTTGCGTGCCCTTCATCTTTTCTTCCCAAAAATATCTGCTGCCGGCAGCCGTGGCCTTGATCGCCTTCTTTGGGGCCGGGTGCGACAATTCCACCCAGGCCTCGCGCGAAGCCAGCCAGTCCCTGCGCGAAGCGTTGGCTGAGTATGGTGCCGTGGCATCTTCCCATTTGGCCACCGATAAAAACGGGGTGCCCCAAGTTGCCTACAACGCCGCCACCGCGCTGGGCTCCACCTGGCCGGACCTGAGCCTGCTGGCCGCCCGCCAGGACCAATATGCGTTGTTGGCCAAGCGCTTTGAAAGCATTGCGCAAAACCCCGCCGCCAGCCCCATCGAACAGGCCCTGGCCTTTTCGGTCCTGTCCGACATCCAGCACCGCGGCGCGCGCTATTTGCTGCGCCGCGCCGATTTGGACCGCACCGCCGGTTTGCGCATGATGGCCAGCCTGCACGGCATCTTGGGCAAAATCGAGATGGAGGCGCTGTCCAAACAACCGCCCCAGGCCCAGAACACCATTTTGCTGCTTGAGCAAGGCGAAGCCGGCGACATCAAAGCCACCAGCCTCACCGATTTGGCCAAGGCCCGTGACCAGGCCGGTGAGGCCTACGAAAAAATCCAGGCCCAAATCGATGCCGCCACCAAGGAAAAAGAAGAGATCCGCGCCAAGGCGGACGCCCTGTACGCCAGCGCCAGCGAGTTGCAATTGTCGGTGCGCCATGCCGACGCCGCCAAGCGCTTCGATATCCTGGACCAGGCCAGCACCACCCGCCGCGATGCCGAAGTGGCCGAGGCCGGCTTGTTCACTTGCGACCAGGACCTGGACACCCTGACCCGCCAGTTGCAATTCTGGGCCAAGACCAAGGTGGCCATCGAGCAGTCCATCGTGCTTTGCCAGGCCAGCCTCGACACCGCCAAGGAGGCGCAGAAGAGCACCGATGCCGATGGTGGCAAAACCGCCGACGCCCTTGTCGCGCTTCACACCCAGTGGCTGGCCGAAGCCAAGGTGAAAGACGCCCAATTCAGCGACAAGGTGGAGGCGCCACTGGCCAAGGCGCTGGCCGCCGCCCAAGCCGCCCAAGCCACCCTGGAAAAAGCCGCCAAGGCCGATGCCGGCGCCCTGCCCACGCTGGCTTTTGACCAAGCCTATCTCGCCATCACCGTGGCCCAGATCCAAACCCTGCGCCTGCGCGCGCTGGCCGGCCACAAGCAGGCCCTGCAAGCCTTGGCCGGCCGCGAAAATGTATGGACTGACGCCGACACCAGCTTCATCACCGCCCGGGTTGCCGAACTGGGCCAAGCCCAAGCCGCCCTGGTCAAGCCCGCCTCCGAGGCCTGCGCCACCGCGCTGGCCGCCCTTGGCGTGGAAGAATCTTCCGCAGGGCTCAAAGCCAATGTGGAGGCGTATCGCAAGACCATCAAGGCATTGTCCGGCGGCGTGGTGGTGGAAGAGGCCGCCCCGGTGGCAGCCCAGCCTGAAGTCGCCCCCGAGGCTGCTCCTGAACCCGCGCCGGCCGACGCCGATGCAGACGCCAACTAAGCGGCCTGAAAAACCACATGCGAAAACCCGCGCCCGCGCGGGTTTTTGCCAGGGTTGGCGGGTCAGTGTGGCACGGGCGGCCCGCTCTGACCCCGCTTCCACATGGACACAAGATTCGTTGAACCGCGGGCCCGGGCGGCCGCTTCCTCGAGGAAGTCCGGGAGAGACAAACACGCCCATCATGCTACGCCAATCCGGGTCCAATCGTCATACACGAGATCCCGCATCGCCTTGGCGTTCCCTTCGGGATCGTTGAACCATTTTTCAGGGCAATACACGCGCTGACCTTCGGCGCGCGCCAACCACGCCGCCCACCAGGAAAACGTGCTGTTGGAGAGGATGTGGTGGCGGCACGCCGCCATGAGCCGCAAATCCTCCCGTTCATCACCCGGTTCCTGGAACACGATGTTCCGGGCGCACCCCGCCAATTCCTGGCGGCACCATTCCGGGTTCTCGGAAAAAACCACAAACGACGCGCCCGGAATGTCCGCTTCCGCCCTGCGAATCGCCGCCCTGTAATACGCGCTTCCACAAACATCAAAAACAGGGTTGTTCACATAATCCCCGCGCCGCACATGGACCATGACGGTTTCATGCGGTTTGGGCGCAGACACCTTTCCCGCGTCGGAACGGAACATGAAAGCACGGCGCAATGTCCCGGCGACCGCATCCACATCGCGGAGATTCTGCCATGCGTAGGAATTCCGGAGAAGGACCGGGCCAATCGGCATCAACCCCGCATCCACACGGCGCCGGTTCCATTCGTTGAATCCCCGAAGACGTCCCCCGTCCAGCCGGCTGCCGAGGCCATGGCCCGCCTTTGGGACATCCGCCACGAAAGCGTCCAATCCATAGCGGCGATTGCCACCCCATTCCGCGGCGAAAAAACGGTCGTCAAACAGGACCTTGATACCCTGCCGCTCCCGAAGCCAGATGCCGTGGGCGTACTGGAACATCTGGTTGCCAAGCCCATCCTGGAGGGGAACGATGACGGGGAAGAAAGATGGCATAAAGAGGGGGAATTCGGCAAGCCGACAATAAAAACCCGCATATCCTACCCCCCATGACCGTCTCCGTCCTCTTCCTCGCCTACAACCACACCGCCTTCGTGCGGCAGGCCCTCCGTTCCGTGTTCGCGCAGGATTACCCGGCCTTTGAACTGGTCGTCTGCGAAGACGCGTCAAAGGACGACACCAGGAAGGCCATCGAAGAGGAATTGGCGCAATGTCCGCCGCACATCGCCATCGTACGCGCCTATTCCGACAAGAACTCCGGCGTGAAGGCCTGCTTCAACCGCTGCTTCTCGAAAAGTACCGGCGACATCTGCGTCCACGCCTCTGGGGACGACATCTCCCTGCCCAACCGCATCTCGCGCATCGTCGAAACCTTCAAGGCCCATCCCGGTTGCGCCTTGGTCTACTCCGACTGCACCCTGATCGGCCCAAACGACGAGATGCTCCGCGAAAGCGCCCTTGGTCCCGGCAAGGCCGGCGTCTACCGCCATGAAACGGGGGACGGCGGCGTCTTCGCCGGATCCAGCCTCCCCGGCGCCTCAGCGGCCTACCGCGCCGACATCCACCGCGCGTTCGGCCCGCTCATCCCCGGCCACCATGCCGAGGACATCGGCTACTTCGCCCGCGCACTCATGCTCGGGGAGATCCACTGCCTGCCCGACCGCCTCGTCCTGTGGCGGGCGCATGCGAACAACATCAACAACAACCTTTCCAAGCTGGAAGCGGCGAAGGCGGCTCCCCCGCCTTCGATGACGGAACTCCAGAACCGCTGGATCGGCCATGCGCGGATGCTCAATTCCTTCCACCGCCAATGGGCGAAGGACTTCACGACCGCCCTCCGCGAAGAGAAAAATCCGCACAGGCGTGAACTCCTCGCGTCCGTCTTCCACAAAGCGCAAACCGAATCCGTCAACCGGCGCCTGCTCAAGTATTCCCTCAAGCGGTCGCGGTGGGGACTGTGGCTCCGGGCGGCCGGCCGGCTCTTCAAGTTGCGTCTGCCAAGACCCTGCGTGAACACCCTGGCCCATGCGTTGAAAATCCGGATTTCCGGCAGGCATCGCGACGCCTACCTCCGCCTCCACGCATCATGACCCCACTCCCACA
>CAZVNU010000002.1:7799-25054 GCA_964628335.1 uncultured Phycisphaeraceae bacterium | reverse complement strand
ACCCTCGCGCACCGAAACACCGGCGCGCATCGCTTCAAAGACCTCTCATCCCACGCGGCGGGCCGCCGCGTCTACTTTTTTCAGAGGGGTTGTGCCCGTGACCCGCCAGCCCTGGCTTCTTCCGCCCGCCAGCCCCCGCCCGGGGCCTTGAACAATTGCACGCTGGCGGCGAATTGCGCCTCGCGGTTGCGCACTTGGGCCAGCTCGGCTTCGCTCACCTGGCGGCGCCTTCATCTTGGCGCTGACCGCGGGCACCGCGTGGCTCAACCCCACGCTGCGCAAGATGGATTTGGAAGAGAAGAAGGATTGATCTGTGCGGTGAAGGCCCCGGCATGCGCTTGCGCCCGGGAACGCGGGTCACCAGACCCGCTCAAACAAAGCATGCCTCATTCACTCCCTCACAGCCCAAGCAACTGCTTTTTCTTCGCCTCAAACTCCGCCTCGGTACCACGCCACGAAGCGCGGCATGGCCGCCTCCGGACGATCACCCTCCGTGAGCAGTGTGTGCAAGGTGGCCAAGGCCATGGCGCTGTCGTCGCTCCAGGTTCCGGCAGGTTGGTTCCATGGGCCACAGTTTCCGCGCATTCCTTCCACCGGATCCTGCAGGCGCGTTTGGCGGTGGGTGAATTCCACCGGGACGCCCAAGGCGTCGCCGATGAAGCCGCCCCATAGGGCGCCGAGGATGCGGTCGTGGAGGTGTGGAGGGGATGGCGGGGTGGAAAGTGGCATGGCGGAGTTTCGCTTGCGCCCGGGAGCGCGGGACACCAGTCCCGCTGGAAGGAGGAATGCCATCGCATTACCGGTAGCTCATTTCCCCTGCTCCCTGAATTTTCGCCCAAAGTCCTGAATGGGCCGATCAACCGCCTTGTGAAGGCGTCGCATATGGTCAAGCAGCCATTGAGTAATGGCAGGCCAGTTGGCTTCGTTGTAGCCATCAAAGGCTTCTTCAAACTCAATGCGGGAAGATTTGCGATGATCAAGCCTATTCCAATGCAGTGGTTTTCCAAAGGTCGACTCCAACACTTCTTTTTGTGTAGCCATCTGGCTGAAGAACCATTTGTTGTCCTCCTGAGAAGACCGAGTGAAGACAAGTTCCACACGCGCCATGTTCTTTCCGAAAACCAAGTGGTAGCACACGCCACTGACGCCACTGCCCGCGCTGAGCCAATGATCATGCGTCGGATTGACATTGGCGTACAGGTCGAATCCATGCTTCTTGAAATATGGAAGCATTTGCGCCCAGAACCTCTGGCGAATGTCGTGGCGGGTCTTGGTCGTCTCGGTGGTGGCGGCATCCTCCTCCTCTTTGTCGGCCAAGGCAATCAGGAAGTCCTTGGTTTCCGGTGGCGGGATCACCTGATCCACATTCAAAAAGACCTGCTCCCCATGCTGCCATGGCGTGACCTTGAAGCATTGGATGCGCACCTTGTGTCCCATCAGCCACAAAGCGGTCGAGGTCACTTCTTTGCGGAATTGCGCCGCCACCAGCATGATGCGCTGTTGGTGCTTGCCGCTGTTGAGTTCGAGTTCCTCGAATTCCTTGTCCTCCATAAACTCGCAAAGTTGCGCCCTGGCGTCGCCGCCGCCGGCATATTTGTCGAGGTACTTCTGGAAGATTTCCAGGATTTGAACCTTGCTCAGGCTGTGACAATAACTGGCGTATTTGAGGGCCTGCCACACGACATCCCGGCCGGAATCGTCGAGTTTGTTCTCGATGATGACGAGCTGCCCCTCTTTGTCGAGGGCCAGCAGGTCGAGGCGTTCGCGGGTGTCGTCGAAGCCGTCGAATTCCTTTTGGATGATGAGCAGTTCCTCGCCCAAGGCTTCCGGGGTGTTGGCCAGCCACTCCTGCAGATGCTGGCGCTCACGCAGGCCTAGGGATGTGAATGTGACTTGAGTGAGCTGAGTGAGGGTAGTTTTATTGGATTGCAGGAGATACATGGGTTCAGAGCATCCGTTGTTTGAGTGTGAATTCATTTTTGACTCTTCGTGATTGTAGCCCGTCCTCCCTCAAAACCAATCCCACTCCAACCCCATCACATCCACATCCGGATATCCAAACTCCCGGATCAACCGCGCCACGGAAAAAGACTTTCCCTCCGGACTGATCAACCCGGCCAGCAACCGATCGACCTCGGCTCGTTTTTTCCGGATGACGACATTCATTTCTTCCGCCTTCATGTAGGCATAGCAGTACATGCCGCTCATCTCAAGCACACCGTCTGTGATGCCCAGCGGCGACCCAAGCCTGTCACGATACTCAAAAAGAATCCTGAAGCACCCCGACAGCTGCCTCTGGTGCTCGCCCAAGCTCTGGCCATCCAAGTGCTTCCGGCTGCGCGCGGGCGCCGCCGCAAGCATCGCCTTCAGGGGCACATCGTACTTTTTCGAATCTTCCTCCCAGATAAAACTGCCGAAAAGGAATCCCTTCGGATCCCAGGCGATGCCAAACGCGGCGAACAGTGCTTTGAGTTGCAACAGGCGGAAAAAGGCCGGGTGAGAATCCGCCAGACCCTCCGCAGTCCATCGCTCCATTTCCGGTGCCCAACACCGCAACGAAAAGAAGCATTCGAGAAGATCGCGCCCAGTTATGCGCTTTTTGCGATCCGCCTCCGTAATTCGCGGGATGTCAAAACGCGACCGAATTTCGGCTTCCAGAAGCAACTCTTTGATTTTCTCTTTTTCCGCCATGGCGCGCGGCGTCATCCCACCCGCCTGTTTGGCATGAACATCTGCGCCCCGATCAAGAAGAAGTCGCACCATCTCCAAATTTCCAAAGGCTGCCGCGCAGTGCAGCGGTGTCCATGCGCCGCCTTCCGCCTGTTTGGCGTTGACATCCGCCCCCGCATCGAGAAGCAATTGGGCAACTTTGACCGACCTGTTTTGCGCCGCTGCCATCAAAGCGGTTCGTCCATCACGCGCCTCCATGTCCACATGCGCGCCCGCATCAAGCAGCAACCTGACAACTCCCGTGTTTCCACTACCGGCGGCCAAATAGAGCGGATGCCATCCGTAGCGGCATGGCACATTCACCTCGGCACCCGCTTTCAATGCCGCTTTCACTGCGGATGTATTCCCCAAGCGCAAAGGCTTCCCGCCAAGCCACTGGAGGGCGTCGGCCAGGCGAAGACTGAGGGGGCTGGGCTTTGGTGTTTTCTGGCGGGGCAGTTTCTTGCTGTCTTCCGCCATTTCAGGTGGTCTTTGTGCGGCCATGCGTGGGATTTCTTTTCCAAAACAAGCCTCTCCCGTCGGGCAGTCCTCCAAAAACCCCTTCCCCCTCAGCAACTTCTCCACCCTCTCGCACTCCTCCCGCCACTTCGCTTCCATGCCTACGGGCACCATGCTGCTAGGCATAGCCGGCAACGACTCAGTTTCCCCACTTGCATAAACGCGCACATGGCAGTCATTGGTCATTCGGTGGCACATGTAGCAGTCAAAATACTCCCCGCGCGCATCGGAACCGAACAAGTAATCCACGCGCCACCCTTTTTCAACCACCTTTCCGCGCCGGCGGCGGGCGATGTCGTGATCCGATGGCGGAGCGATGCCCAAGCGGCTGAAAACCGCCAAGAATGGCTCTTGGATTGGAACCGAACCTTCTTGGGAATGAGGCCTATCAACTTTCTCATTAGACATGGGTTTCTTCTTTCGCATGGTGGCATGGCATGAATGGTCGCATCGCTGGCATCCCTCGTTTTCCCCCTACCCCGTCCCGCGCAAACAAGGAATGCCTCAATTCAGCGGGACTGGTGTCCCGCGTTCCCGGGCGCAAGCGCATCACCCACCCAAGTAAAACCTTCCACCCCTCTCATCCCACCGCATCTCAACCCCCGCCGTCGGTCCGCGACGGTTTTTGGCCACAAAGACTTCCGCCTGCCCTCGCATCTCGGGATGCGCCGCCAACCACTTCTTGCTGCCCTGGTGGCATTCCTCCTCGCGATGGACCAACAGCACCACATCGGCGATCCTGGCCGCATCACCCACCCTCAAATCCTTCAACCGCGGAAAGAAGGCTCCGGCTATGTCCTCTTGATCCGCGCGTCGTATGGGCGCCGAGCAGACCACGGGAATGTCAAGTTCCCGCGCCAACTCCTTCAGGGCTTTCAAAACCTTCTTCATTTCATCGCGGTGTTCCGGAACGCCTTCCGTGGCGATGAAAAGAAGACTGTCCACGAACAGGATTTTGATCCGATGTTTCTCCACCATGGCGCGTGCGCGGTCGGCGATCTCCTGCATCGACAAGACCGGCGTATCGTCAATGTGAATGGGAAGGCTTCTGAGTGAGTCCAAGGCCCGCTGAAGATCCGCAAGGTCACCTTGGCTGGCTTTGCCAGTCCAAAAATGCTTCCTCAACATGCGCGTCCTCAATGTGCGTGTCCGCGGCGCTAAAAAACGCCATGCCAATGTTCCTGCGCCCAATTCCATGGAAAAGAAGCCCGCCGGAACTCCATCAGACTCTGCCATGCGCTCGGCGACCGACAGAAGGAAGGAGGTCTTCCCCATCGATGGCCGCCCTCCGACGATGATGAGATCGCCCGGATGCAATCCTCTGATCAGTACATCCAGCAACGAGAATCCGGTCGCAAGACCCGCCCGAGGATCGCTCATGCGGGATTCAAACGCCGCCATCTCCTTCGCCAAGAACTCGGCGAGACTGACGGAATGGCCGTCTTCAAGGATGGCGACGGATGCGGGCATTTCGGACATGGGAGCCTCGGGTGGGAAGGGGTTGGAATCCACGACGCGGGCATCATGCCGCGAGACATGGACAAGTCGTGTCCATGCTTCCCCGGGACCGCGGGACACCCGTCCCGCCACATTTGAGGATGCCTTGTTCGAGCGGGACGGGTGTCCCGCGGTCCCGGGCGCAAGCGTCACCCGTGCATCTTCGCCAACGCCTTCACCCCGTCCACAGCACATCCATCGGCATCACCATGCCCTTGCCCTTCGCAAGCGGCATGGCATGGGTTCCGGCATAAAGCACCACGCCGCCTTGATAGTCTTTCCCCGCCACGGCCTCCAAGCGGCGCAAGCCGTGGCCGTCGTCGGAATGAGCCGTGGAAGAGGCCTTCACTTCGACGCCCCAGACTTGGCGGCCGCGCGTGATGACCAGATCCACTTCGACCTGGTCCTTGTCGCGGTAGTGCCAGAAGCGCAATTCGGGATCCGTCCAACCGGCTTGGCAGATCAGTTGCTGCACCACGAAGGATTCGAGCAGATGCCCGAATCGCCCGCTTTGCGCCGGCCAATCCTGGGCGGATACCCCTGCCAGCGCCGAAGCCAGGCCGCTGTCCACCACATGGATTTTCGGCGTCTTGACCAAGCGGTTGGCTTCGTTCTTGTGCCATGCGGGAAGTTGGCGGACCAGAAACAGCCGCTCCAATACGGCCAAATAGTTGCCCGCCGTGGCGCGATCCAGTTTAAGGTCGCTTCCCAGGCTGGTGATGTTGAGCAACTCGCCCGTGCGCAGGGCCAGCATCTCCAACATGCGCTTGAGGTCGTCGGCATTGCGGAGGTTGGCGATGTCGCGGACATCGCGTTCAATGATGGCCTTCAGATAGTTGCGGTGCCACTGGCGCGCACGAATCGGTTCGCGAAGAATCGCTTCGGGATAGCCGCCCGCCGCCACGCGCCCCATGGTTTCCCGCCCAAGGGACATCTCCGGCCTGGAACCGAGGCCGGCCGTGAGTTTCCTTTCCAGGAAATCGGCGAGGAAGGTTCCCCGGTTCCGCTCTTTTTCCGCTTCCGAAAGCGGCTGAAGTTGGATGATTTCCATGCGCCCAGCCAAGGATTCCGTGACTTTGGGAAGCAGCAGAAGATTGGCCGAACCGGTCAAAAGAAAGCGGCCCGGCGTCCGCTGACGGTCCACGGCCATCTTGATGACGGGCAGCAAGCCCGGCGCATGCTGGACTTCATCCACGATGACCTGCGCCGGGAGATTGGCCACAAACCCCTTGGGGTCGGCTTGCGCCATGGCGCAAGCATCCGGATCGTCCAGCGTCACATAGGCGTAGGCGGGAGCCAGCGTGCGGGCCAGCGTCGTTTTCCCGACCTGACGGGGGCCAAGCAGGCAAACCACCGGCGTGTCGGCGAGCGCCTCGTTCAGGGCGTCAGACATCAGGCGAGGGAGCGGAGAAGTGGCGTCCATAGGCGGGATATTGTAGCGTCCAATTGCGGGTATTCAATCCGTCCAATTGCTGAATTATAATCCGACTGATTGCTGGATCATTTTCATCAAATCGGGTTGTTCCCCAACTTCACCCGCGCGCGTCGTGCCGCCGCACTCCAAAAGTCACCCGTGCATCTTCGCCAACGCCTGCGCCCGCATCCGCACCGTGTCGCGCAAGGCCTTGGGGGCCGCGACCTCGACGAGCCCCGCATAGGCCATCACCTGGTGCTCAACCGGAAACAGCACGGTGGTCTTGAAGCGCAACTCCACGCCGCCATCCGGCAGCGTCTTGCGCTTTTGCGCGGGGTGCCACAGCACATCGTCGCAGGCCGTCGCCGCGCTCTCCTTCGTGAAACGCAGCACGACTTCCTGCGCCTTTTTCCCGACTCTTCCCATTCCCTCCAAACCCTCTTCAATGTATCCCGCCATGTCGAAACCGACCGGCGGCGCGAACGCCTCCGGCAACACCTGCGCATCCCAAATCCGCGACAACCTGAAATCCCGCACCTCCCCGCTCCTGGAATCCACCGCCACCACATGCCACGCGCGGTCCACCACCACCAAGCCGAGCGGGGACAAGATGCGCTCGCTCTCCGCCCCTTGCAGGTTGCGGTAGCCGATCTTGACCCGGTGCCCGCAATCCAAGCCGGACAGGATGGGCTCGAAAATCTCCGGAGCCAGCGGGTGAAACGCCGGCCCGGTGAAATGAATCTGCCCGGCCAACCGCTCCAGCCGCCGCCGCTGCGACGCGGGCAGGTTGCCGGCCATCTGGTCGAGCATGGCCCGCATGGGCGCGGCCAGCGGCGTGTGGCTGAATTGCTCCGCAGCGCGCATGGCCAGGAACAAGGTGGTGACGGTGGCATCGGTGCGCACCAAAGACAGGCAGGTGGGCATTTCGATGTCCGCGCGCGCCACGGAAAAGGCGAGGCTCCAGGTCTGGTTGCGCGCATCAAAGGTCAACACATCACGGCCGTCGTGCTGGTCGCGCAAGGTCTTCGCCAATTCCGTGATGTCCCGGCGCAAGGTCTTGGTGCTGGGCAGGCCGCCGCGCGTCTCGGCCCTCAACCGCGCCAACCACGCGGGAATGGTGATGCCCCCCGCACCGCCGCGCCGCTGTTCATCCAGTATGTCCATCAGCACGGCGATCCGCTCCTGGGGTGTCAGGTCGGTGTGGCGGCGGGAAGGGTTCGCGGGGGTACGGGATTTCTTGGAAGCCATGGCGGCATGATAGGGATGGACTGGACATTGAATGTCCATGCCACGGCATGCCTCCCGGGCCACCCGCCCAAGTGCGGGCGACCCGGGGCTTCAAATCCAAATGCCCGTCGGGCATCAGGTGGCAGACTTCTTTTTTGCGAGCGAACCGCTCGCGCGTCCAAGCGCAAGTTCTCATTTTCTCGCCCGCCTTGGGCCCAAGAAAAAACGCGCGGCAGGCTTGGTGCCCGCCGCGCGTTTCGTGTTTGCCCTGCGGGCTCACTTGGCTTCTTCCGCCTGCCAGCCCCCGCCCAGGGCCTTGAACAATTGCACGCTGGCGGCGAATTGCGCCTCGCGGTTGCGCACTTGGGCCAGCTCGGCTTCGCTCACCTGGCGGCGCGCATCGAGCACTTCCAGGTAGGGCGAGTAACCGCCGTCGTAGCGCGACTGGGCAATGGCCATCGCCTGGCGGGCGGCCGCTTGGCGGGTGGCGAGCAAGCCGGCCATTTCGGTGCGGGCGCTGTTTTCGGTGAGGGCATCCCGCACTTCGCCAAAAGAAGTCTGCACGGTGTTCACATACTCGGCGGCGGCCTGCTTGGCGCGGGCTTTGGCGCCGTCCACTTTGGCGTCGATCACTCCGCCGTCGAAAATCGGCGCGTAGACCCCGGCTCCCAGCGACCAGGTGCGGGCGCCCTTGCTCATGAATTGCGACAGCTCGCGGCTCTCC
Organism: uncultured Phycisphaeraceae bacterium; assembly: GCA_964628335.1. GTDB lineage: Bacteria > Planctomycetota > Phycisphaerae > Phycisphaerales > Phycisphaeraceae > CANIYR01. The sequence continues at coordinate 16,964 of CAZVNU010000002.1, read as the reverse complement.
ATGCCCAAGGCGGCGGTGATGGAAAAGGTCGGATACTTGAAGGCCTGGTTGTAGCCGATGGCGGCATTGGCGGATTTCAATTGGTTTTCGGCCATTTGGATATCCGGACGGGCCTTGAGCAAATCCGATGGCAAGCCGGCGGGCGGCAGCGGCGCGGGCGCGGTCCATTGGCCGGCGGCCAAGGTCAGCTCCGGTGCGCCGCAGAGCAAAGCCAATTGGTGGCCGGCCAGTTCGCGCATGCGCCTGAGGTCGGCGCTCTGCACCGCCAGCGCGGCCAAGGCGCCCTTGGCTTGGGCCGCATCCAAGTCGGAGGCGGTGCCGCCGGCGGCGCGTTTTTGCGCCAAGTCCAACGACTCTTGGCTGTCTTTGAGCAATTGTTCGGTGGTGCGCAGTTGCGCCTCCAACGAACGGATGGCGAAATAGGTTTGCGCGACTTTGGCCGCCAGCGTGATGCGCACGGTGTCGGCCGCCTGGCGCGAGGCCAATGCCTCGGCGCGGGCGCCTTCGCGGGCGCGGGTCAGCTTGCCGTAGAAGTCCAACTCAAAGGTGGTGGACAAGCCGGCGCTCAATGTATTAAAGGTGCCACCGGCAAAATTACCCGCCCGTGGCGGCCCCGCCTTGCCGCTGCGGCGGGCGCGATCGACCGATGCATCGCCGTCCACCGCCGGCAGTTTGCGCCCGCCGACTTGGCGTTCGTAGGCGTCGGCTTCCTCGATCTTGGCCAGGGCTTTTTCCACCGTGGGGCTTTGCTTGAAGGCGATGCCGATGACGCGGGTGAGTTCGCCGTCGTGGTACAGGCGCCACCAATGGGTGGAGACCGGCTGGGCGGCTTGGGGGGTGCCGGCGTCAAACGCCGCCGGCAGCGGGGCGGCCGGTTGTTGGTAATCCGGGCCGACGGTGCAGGCGGCAAGGGCCAACACAAGGAGCATCGCCACACTTGCCGTCAGGGTTGCACCACGAAGTGGTGCCTGTCCCTGGCCAGGGGTGCAACCCCTGGGGGAAAGCGCGCGCGCGCCCCACCCCGAAGGGGTGGAGGAAACTTGCGCCACCCCTTCGGGGTGGGGGTTGCGGGGAGTCCTGTTCCAGGGGTTGCACCCCTGGCCAGGAACCGTCACTGCTTCGCAGTGGGGAGGGCGATCACGAAGCGGAAAGTCTTTGTTTTTCATTTCGTCTCCTCCACTTCGGTGCCGAGCTGGTGCTCGGCGTTCCCGGACTCGGCGTTCCCAAGGTTGCTGTGGCGGGTGGCTTTCCCGCGCGAGAACAGCTTGAAGAACAAGGGAACGAACAAGGTGGTGATGAAGGTTGCTGCCAGCATGCCGCCGAACACGCCGATGCCCAGCGACCGACGACCGGCGGAACCCGGGCCGGTGGCCCACACCAAGGGCGTCACACCGAGCACAAAGGCCATCGAGGTCATCATGATCGGACGGATGCGCTGGCGCACGGCCGCGATCGCGGCATCGTGGGCGCTCATGCCCTTTTCGCGCATCTGCTGCGCGAACTCGACGATCAGAATGCCGTTCTTGGCGTCAAGGCCCACCAGCGTGACCAGACCGATCTGGAAGTAGATGTCGTTGGGCCCGCCGCGCATCCACAGCGCGACGAAGGCCCCGAAGATGGCGATGGGCACCGAGACGATCACCGCCAACGGCAGCGACCACTTCTCGTACTGGGCCGCCAGGATCAAGAAGACCATGAGCATGGCGAAGCCCAGCGCCAGGGCCGAGTCGCTGCCGGTCTTTTTCTCCTGCCTGGCCTGGCCGATCCATTGCAGGTTGTAGCCTTCGGGCAGGGCTTGCGCCGCCACTTCCTCCACCGCCTTGATGGCCTCGCCGGAGGAAACGCCTTGCGCGGCTTCCCCCCCGGTGATCTTGGAGCCCAGGTAGCCGTTGAAGCGGTCCACCAAATCAGCGCCGGTCACGCGGGAAACGGTGACCACCGTCGAAAGCGGGGTCATGCCGCCATTCCTGGTGCGGACCTGGATGTTCGAGAGGTCCTCCGGCGTGGCGCGCTTGGCGGCATCGGCCTGCACCTGCACGCGGAAGGTGCGCCCCTGGATGTTGAAGTCGTTGATGTAAGCCGAACCCATGGCGGCCTGCAGCGAGCCGTACACATCGGCCAGGCTCATGCCAAGGGCCAGCGCCTTCTCCTCGTCCACCGCCAACTTGAGTTGCGGCGTGCCGACGGTGAGCGACGCGCGGCTGCCGGGCTTCACTTCCTTGCGCTTGGACAATTCACCCATGAACTTGTCCACCACCTCCGCCAATTTGGCCGGATCCTGCGTCGTTTCGCGGCTCTGGATGTAGTAGTCGAATTTGTTCAAGCCGCGGAAGACCGGCGGGTTGATCGCGAAGAACACGCCGTCGTCCAAGTGCGCCGTCGCCGCGGCGCTGAGTTTCCGGTTCAGGGAGACGGCGTCCTGCCCCGGCTTGGTGCGTTCATCCCACGGCTTGAGCGGAGTGAACATGGTGGCGGTGGAACTCTTGGCCCCGCCGATCGAAAAGTCCATGCCAAGCAGCATGAAGGAATGCGCGATCTCGGGGATCTTCGCCACCTGCTCGAGCACCTTGCGCCCGCTGGCCTCGGTGCGCTGGACCGAAGCGCCCTCAGGCAGCATGGTGATGGAGATGAAGGAGCCTTGGTCTTCGTCGGGGACGAACGAGGTCGGGCGATCGTGGAACAGCCAGACCAGCGAGGCGAGGATGCCGGCGAACAGGATCAGCGCGATCCGCCAAAAATGCAGCACCGCGCGCACCACGGCGGTGTAACCTCGGGTGAAGGCGTCAAGGAAGATATTGAAGGGGCGGAAGAACGGGATGCCCAGCAACTTCGGCTCGCCGGCATGCTCCTTGAGCAGGATGCCGCACAGGGCGGGCGTGAGCGTCAGCGCCACGATGCCGGAAATCACCACCGAGATGGCGATGGTCGCGGCGAACTGCTGGTACAGGCGGCCGGAGATGCCCGGCAGAAAGGCCACGGGAATGAAGGTGGCGCACAACACCAGCACGATGGCGACGAGCGCGCCGGACACCTCGCGCATGGTCTGGGCAGAGGCTTCCTTGGGCTTGAGTCCCTTCTCGCGCATCAGGCGCTCGACGTTTTCCAGCACCACGATGGCGTCGTCCACCACGATGCCGATGGCCAGCACCATGCCGAACAGCGTCAGCGTGTTGATGGAATAGCCCAGCGCGTACAACCCGGCCAGGGAGCCGATCACCGAGACCGGCACGGCCAAGAGCGGAATCAATGTGGTGCGCCAGGATTGCAGGAACAGGAACACCACCAACACCACCAGCAAGGCCGCCTCGATCAGCGTATGCACCACGCTTTTGATCGAGGCGGTGATGAACGAGGTGGTGTCATAGGGGATCGCGTAGTCGAGGCCCGCGGGGAATCTTTCCTTCAATTCCGCCATCTTGGCCTTGACCGCGTAGCCCACCTCCAGCGCGTTGGCGCCGGGAGCGAGAAAGACGCCGATGCCCACGCCCGGCTTGCCGTCGAGCAGCACGCGCATGTCGTAGGAGAGGGCGCCCAGTTCGACCTTGGCCACATCCTTCAAGCGCAGCACGCCGCCGGCGCCGTCGGCGCGCAGCACGATGTCGCCGAATTCCTCGGCCGTGCCCAGGCGGCCCTTGGTGGTGACGGTGTAGACCCACTTCTGGCCGATGGGCGCGGGCTCGCCCCCCACCTTGCCGGCCGGGTACTGCGTGTTCTGCTGGGCGATGGCGGTGGAAATATCCGACGGCGACAACCCCAGGTGCGCCAATTTGTCGGGATCAAACCACACGCGCATCGCATAGTCGCGGGCGCCGAACAGCGTGGTCGAGCCGACACCGGGAAGGCGCTTGATCTCATCCTGGATGTTGAGCAGCGCGTAGTTGCTCACCGCCAGGTTGTCGAGCGAACTGTCGGGTGAGTTGAGGCCGATGGCCAGCACCAGGTCGGTGCCCTTCTTGTCGACCACCACACCGTTGCGGCGCACATCGTCGGGCAGGCGCTGCTCGGCGGCCTTGATCTTGTTTTGCACCTGCACTGCGGCCATGTCCCCGTCGGTGCCCACCTCGAAGGTGGCGGTGACCGTGAGCACGCCGTTGGCGGTGGAGGTGGAGTTGAAATAGGCCAAGCCGTCGATGCCCGAGAGTTGCTCTTCGATGGGCGCGGCGGTGGTCTTGGCCAGCGTCTCGGCGCTGGCGCCGGGATAAGTCGCCGTGATGGTGATGGTCGGCGGGGTGATGTTGGGGTTTTGCGCGATCGGCAAAACGCGCGCCGACACCAGGCCGGCGATCACGATGACGATGGCGATGACCGACGCGAAGATCGGCCGGCTGACGAAAAAGGAACTCTTCACTTGGCGCCCCCTTCCTTGGATTGGGCTTCATCCCTGGCTTCTTGTCCGACTTCCGGCGCGCCGGCGGGCGCCGGGATCGCGGCGTCCACCACCTCCACCGGCTGGCCACCGCCCATCTTCATCGAGAAGCCGATCTTCATGATCTGATCGGTGATGACCAGGTCGCCGGGCTTGAGTGCCGTGCCTTCGCCGGGCTCGATGATCCACTGGGCGCCGGACCACGCCCCGGCCTTGACCTTGCGCATTTGCGCCACCCTCTTGCCCGATGCGTCGGGCGCCATCACGAACACCGCTTGGCCGATCTGCGGCAAGGTGAGCACCGCCTCCTGCGGCAGCAAAAAGACGCCTTTTTTGACGCCGACTTGCGCCTTGACGCGCAAAAACTGGCCCGGCAGGATGGCGCGCTCGGGATTGGGAAATTCCGCGCGCAAAGTCAGGGTGTCGAGTTTGGGATCCACCATGCTGGCCGAAAAATTGATCTTGCCCGGCTGGGCGTAGGCCTCGCCCGAAGGCAGGCTGACCGACACTTTCTCAATGGCCGTGGCCGGGTCGCCGTGGATGCGGGCCAGGTCGGCGTTTGAAAAACTGAAGCGCACCCAGATCGGATCGGTCTGCACCAGCGTGGTCAGCAAGCCGTCGGCCGGAGTCACCAGCGCGCCCTCCGACTTCGCAGCCCGTCCGGTGATGCCGTCCACCGGGGCCGTCACGGCGCAATAAGACAGGTTGAGTTCGGCCGCGCGGATGTTGGCGTTGGCCCCGAGTTGGGCGGCCCTTGCGGCGGCCTCGGCGGCGGCGGAGCCTTGGATGGCCGCTTCCGCCGCCTCGCGCTGGGCCTGCGCGCTGTCGGCCTCGCGCTGGCTGACCACCTTTTCGGCGACCAATTTCCTCATGCGGTCATCGTCACGGACGGCCTGGGCCAGGGCGCTGGCGGTCCGCACGCCATCAGCCTTGGCCTGCGCCAACTGGGCATCGGCCTGCGCCAATTGCGCCTTGGCCTGGTTGAGGGCGATTTCGTACGGCGCGCGCTCGATCTCGAACAGCACCGCCCCGGCCTTGACTGCCTGGCCTTCCTCAAACACGCGCTTTTGCACGATGCCCTGCACCCGGGCGCGCACCTCGACTTCGCGGGCGCCCTCGGCGCTGCCGATCACCTCGACCGTCTCGGGCACATCGGCGAGTTTGGCCGCCAGCACATGCACCGGCAACGGCGGCGGCGGGCCCTGGTCCGCGCCAGCGGCGGGCGCCTCCTTGGAGCAGGCCGACAGCGCGGCGACCGCCAGCGGCAGGGCCAGCAGGGAAAAAGCATGGAAACGCGGGGAGAGCGTGGCAAAAGACATGGGGCGGGCCTTGGGGGAAATGGGGAATCGGCGGGTAACATACAGCCTTGTATGTATGTTTGCAAGCCGGTATACTTGCCGCCATGGCCCGCCGCACCAAGGAAGATTCCGAAAAAACCCGCCAGCAGATCCTCGCCGCCGCGCGCAAGGAATTTGTGAAGCGCGGGGTCAGCCGCACCTCCCTGGAGCAGATCGCCAAGGCGGCCAAGGTGACGCGCGGGGCGGTTTATTGGCATTTCAAGAACAAGACCGAACTGTTCTTCGCCATGCGCAGCCAGATTTCGCTGCCCCTGCTCGACCAGTTGGGCGGAGAGCAACTGCCGGCCAACGCCGATCCGCTGGACGGCGTCGAAAACTTCCTGATCGAAGCCTTCCTCGGCCTGGAACAAAACCCCCTGATCCGCCAGACCTGTGAAATCCTATGCACCAAGTGCGAATATGTGGATGAATTCGAGGCGGTGCTCGACCAGATGGTCGCCTGCGCCACCGACCTGACCGGGCGCCTGACCAAGGCCTACGCCTTGGCCAAGAAGCGCGGCCTGCTGCGCGCCGGCACCGATCCGGAATTGCTGGCCTACGACACCTATTCGTTCTTCTCCGGCCTGACCCGCCTGTGGCTGGCCGACCGCGACAGCGCCATCGTGCGCAAGCGGATCGGGACGATGATCAAGGGCCATGTGGCCCTGAGACGGAAGTAAGGGCGGAAAAACGCCGTTCAAGCACGCGGCAAGACCCGTCCGATGATGGCGCCACCATGCCCCGCGCCCCCACGCTTGGCTGCCATGCATTGCCGCCCTCTCGCCTTTGCCCACTTGCAGCAAAGACCGACCGGCCCCCGCGCCCCTGCCGCTGCCGGTTGCCCACCCCGCGAAAACCCCCGTGCCCATGTTCAAACACACCAACGCCTTGGCTGACGAAACCAGCCCCTATCTGCTCCAGCACGCCCACAATCCGGTCGACTGGATGCCCTGGGGGCAGACGGCTTTTGACAAGGCGCGCCGGGAGAACAAGCCGATCTTTTTGTCGGTGGGTTATGCCTCCTGCTACTGGTGCCATGTGATGGAGCGCGAGGTGTTCGAGAACGAGGCGCTGGCCGCCATCATCAACCGCACCTGCGTGTGCATCAAGGTGGACCGCGAGGAACGGCCCGATGTGGATGCGCTGTACATGGCGGCGGTGCAGGCGATGACCGGGCAGGGCGGCTGGCCGATGAATTTGTTTTTGACCCCGCCCGGGGCGCAAGGCGCCACCGACTCCGGCTTGAAACCGTTTTGGGGCGGCACCTATGTCCCACCCAAGGCCGCCCATGGCGGGCCGGGCTTTGGCGAGTTGGCCACGGCGGTGGGCAAGGCGTGGGCCAACGACCGCGAAAAAATCATCGCTTCGGCCAACCAACTGACCGCCGCCTTGCACGGCGAATTCGCCGCCCCGCGCCTGGACCCGGCCGCGCCGTGGACGCCCAAGGCCGCCTGCGGCGGCGCCGCCCGCGCGGTGGCGCTGCTTGGCCGTTTGCACGACACGACCCACGGCGGCTTTGGCGGCGCGCCGAAATTTCCGCAGCCGATCTGGCCGCACTTCCTGTTGCGCCAGGCCCAGCGTGAAACCAAGTTGCTCGGCGCCCCCGCGCCCGAACTGATGACACAGGTGCGCAGCGCCCTGGACCACATGGGCCGCGGCGGCATCTTTGACCAGGTCGGCGGCGGCTTCCACCGTTACAGCGTGGACGAACGCTGGCGGGTACCGCATTTTGAAAAGATGCTCTACGACAACGGCCAGTTGCTGGAGCTCTACGCCGACTTTCTGGCCGCCGAGCCCGACGGCGAACTGGCGCCCCTGTGCCGTCATGTGCTGCGCCAAACCGGCGATTATCTGCTGCGCGAAATGACCGACCCCAGCGGCCTGTTGTGGGCCGCGCAGGATGCCGAGGTGGACGGCCAGGAAGGCTTGAATTACCTGTGGACCCGCCAGGAAGTGCGCGCCACGGTGGACCCGGCCGATGCCGATCTGGCCTGCCGTTTGTTCGGCTTGGACCTTGGCCCCAACTTCCAGGACCCGCACCACCCGGATGCGGCGCCGGCCAATGTGCTGTTTTTGCCCAAGCCTCTGACGGCGGGTGAAGCGGCCAGACGCGACGCCATGGCGCAAAAACTCAAGGCCGTGCGCGACGGCCGCAAGCAACCGATCACCGACGACAAATGCCTGGCGGCCTGGAACGGCCTGGCCATCGCCGGCCTGGTGCGCGCCGGCGGCGAACTCAAGGAACCCCGCTTCACCGGGGCCGCCGCCAAGGCGGCCCATGCCTGCCTCACCCATCTTTCCACCGCCGACGGCCGCCTGCGTCGCTCATGGCGCAAAGGGCAAGCCGGCACCGCCGACGGTTTTTTGGAGGACTACGCCTTTTTGGTCCACGGCCTGCTGGCGTTGCACCAGGCCGGCGACGGCACCGGCGACTGGCTCACGCAAGCCAAGCGCCTGACCGCCGGCGCCGAAGCGCAATTCGCCAGCCCCGAGGGCGGCTACCTGGATTGCCCCGCTTCCGGCACCCACCTGCCGCTGCGCGTGCGCGGCCTGCACGACGGCGCCACCCCCTCGGGCACCAGTGTGATGGCCCACAACCTGCTAGACTTGGCCCGCCTCTCTGGCGATGCCACCTATGCGGCACGGGCGCAAGCCCTGTTCGCCGCCACCGCGCCGGTGATGACCGAGCCGGATCTGCGCGCGGTGTGGTTGCTGGATGCGGCGGCGGCGGCGAAAAAAAACACAAACCTGCAAGGGCTCGAAAGCCGGCGCGTCCCCTGCCGATGAGATTCACAAGCCTCCAGGGCAGTCGGGCCGCCGTCTTCCTCCCCGCGCATGAAAGGGGCCTCATGCCCATCCCCGAAAACCCCGTCCGCATCGGCCTCATCGGCTTCGGCAAGGTCGGTCGCATGATGGCCGACGAAATCCTCCGCGACCCGGCCTGCGAACTGGCCTGGGTGATCCGCCGCAGCCAGGAAGGCGCGGAATGCTTCGCCAGCCAGCTGCTGGGGCACGCCCGCGCAGAGGGCATCGTCGTGCCCGCCGCCACCGCCGCGGAGGACGCCTTCTGGTCCGCCCCCGAATGCCGGGTGGATGTGGTGGTGGACTTCTCCGACGCCCAGGCCGTCCACTTCCATGAAAAAGCCGCCGCCGCCGGCGCGCGCATCGTCAGCGCCATCTCGCATTACACCGCCGACCAGGTCGCGCGCATCCACGCCAACGCGCAAAAGGTGGCGGTCCTCCATTCGGCGAACATCACCGTGGGCATCAACTTCCTGATGGTGGCGGCGCAAGCCCTGCAGAAGCTCGTGCCCGAATCCGACATCGAGATCGTCGAGGAGCACTTCCGCGGCAAGAAGGGCGCTTCGGGAACGGCCCACAAAATGGCCGACATGCTCGGCCTCGACCACGGAACCCATGTGAACTCCGTCCGCGTCGGCGGCATCGTCGGCCGGCACGAGG
>CAZVNU010000002.1:242-7789 GCA_964628335.1 uncultured Phycisphaeraceae bacterium | reverse complement strand
GGTAGGCGGTATTATAGGTAAGCACGAGGTGATCTTCGGCCTGCCCAACCAGACCATCCGCCTCGTCCACGAAAGCATCAGCCGCTCCGCCTTCGCCCGCGGCGCGCTGCTGGCCGCCAAATGGCTGGCGCAAAAGCCGGCCGGCATGTACTCGATGGAAAACATCGTGCGCGACAACCTGCGCGAGGCGCTCAAGGCCGGTTGACCGCTGGCGTGCGGCATGGAGCCGTCCGTGGCCAAGGCTGGCGGGAAACCGCTGGCGTGCGGCCTGGAATGAACCCACCCCTTGGCCCGGAGCCCCCCATGTGGAAAGCCGAACTCGCCATCATGGCCTGCATGATCGCCGCCAACGCGGTGCTGGCGGCGTATGAATTCGCGCTGGCCTCGGTTTCCCACGCGCGGCTGGTCCACTTCGCCAAGGAAGGGCGCCGCGGCGCCAAGGACGCGCTGGAGATGAAGCGCCGCATCGAAGGCAGCCTGGCCGTCGTGCAACTGGGCATCACCCTGGTCGGGGCGGTGGCCGCCGCCGTCGGCGGCGCCGGCGCGGTGGAGCGGTTGGCGCCCAGCCTGTGCGAATCCCTGGAAGTGTCCGGGCCGGTGGGCGAAGCGCTGGCGCTGGCGCTGGTGGTCGTGCCGCTGACGGCCGTCACCATCGTCTGCGGCGAGCTGCTGCCCAAGATCTTCGCCCTGCGCAACGCCGAGCGCGTGCTCCTGCTCCTCTCCCCCTTCATGCGCGCCGCCGCCCGCGTGCTGCACCCGGCGGTGTGGGCGCTGGAAACCGCGGTCAATGGGCTCCTCGCCCTGCTCGGGCAGGGCGCAACGCGGCGCGACACCCCCGGCGGCGAACTCCAGGACTTGCGCGCCTCGACGGCGCTGGCCCGCGCGGCCCGCCTGATCGGCCAGCACGAGGAACGGATCATCCTGGGCGCCCTCCAATTGCGCACCCGGCCGCTTGGCGATGTCATGCGGCCGGCCGATGCCATCCACGCCCTGCCGGCCGACGCGACGGTGGACGACGCCTTGGCCGCCGCGCGCGCGCACCCGCACACCCGCTTCCCCGTGGCCCGCACGCCCGGGGATCCCCAGACCATCCTGGGCTATGTCAGCATCAAGGACCTCTTGGCCGCGCGCGACCCGGCCAACCCCGGCCAACGGATGGAACACCAGGCCCGGCCCATCATGGATTTCCCCGCCGGCCTCTCGCTGGCCACCGCCTTGGAAACGCTCCTGCAAACCCGCTCCCACATCGCCCTGGTGCGCGACCCCGACGGCCGCGTGGCGGGCCTGGTGACGCTGGAGGATTTGCTGGAGGAACTGGTGGGCGACATGAAGGACGAGTGGACGGGGCGGAAGAATCCGGGATGAGCGGAAAGTTGACGAAAGGCAGGCGGACTTGGGAGCGCGGGACACCCAAGGCTGGCGGGTCAACAGCGCACGGGCTTGTTGGAGCGCGGGTGTCCCCACCCGCAAATCCGGCGGGCGGCTCGATGCCGCCCGCCGGACGCCTGTCGGCAACCTCTTTGCCGTCCGGGGCATTGAGCCCCGGGCGGCATTTGCGGGTGGGGACACCCGCGCTCCATCACCCGCCCGCCCTGCCTGAACAGGCCAAGACTGCCATCCCCTGTCATCGTAGCCGGTGGTGGGATTTTCAAGGCGTTGCCTTGGGCGCCTCGCCAACTCCTTCCGCCCCTTATCATTTGCGCCTTTCACCCTGCTTTTTCACCCCCCATGGGCCGGCCCGCGCCGGCCCGCCAGAGGAACCCCCGCATGTCCACCGTCCGCAAATTCATGGAGCACCATTACTTGCACTACAACGCACGCGAAACGCTGGCGGCGGCCAAGGCGTGGGAGGCGCATGTGGAGGCAGGCGGCAAGATGATGGTGACTTTGGCCGGCGCCATGTCCACCGCCCGCATCGGCCGCATTCTGGGCCGTTTGATCAAGAAGGGTTTCGTGCATGCCATCACCTGCACCGGCGCCAATCTGGAAGAAGATGTGTTCAACCTGGTGGCCGCCAACGATTACAAGATCATCGCCGACTGGCGTTCGCTGTCCACCGCCGATGAGCAGAAGCTCTATGACCAGGGCTACAACCGCGTCACCGACACCTGCATTCCCGAAACCGTCATGCGCCACATTGAAAAGCGCATGTACGCCATCTGGGACCGCAGCTTGAAAACCGGCGAGCGCCACTTCCCCTTCGAGTGGTTCCGCGAAATCATGAAGCAGCCGGATTTGAAGAAGCACTTCCAAATCCCCACCACCGATTCGTGGATGTACGCCGCGATGGAAAAGGGCCTGCCCATTTTCACTCCCGGCTGGGAAGATTCGACCTTGGGCAACATGTTCAGCGGCTGGTGCATGAAGCGCGGGGTGGAAGCTCACACCATGCTGCGCGGCGGCACCGAATCGATGGTGATGCTCGCCCACTGGTACCGCGCCAACTGCGGCCTGCCCAACGGTGGCGCCGCGGCCAAGACCCAAAAGGGCGGCAAGCGGGGCGGCAAGGCGAAGTTGGAGCACCCGAGCGTCGGCTTCTTCCAGATCGGCGGCGGCATCGCCGGCGACTTCCCGATTTGCGCGGTGCCGATGATGGTGCAGGATTTGGAATGGGAAGACACGCCGTTCTGGGGCTACTTCTGTCAGATTTCCGACGCTGTCACCTCGTATGGCGGCTACTCCGGTGCGGTGCCCAACGAAAAGATCACCTGGGGCAAGCTCGACGGCAAAACGCCGAAATTCATGATCCAGTCGGATGCGACGATCGTGGCGCCGCTGATCTTCGGCTACCTGCTCAAGGATTGAAAAAGTGGACGCGGCGGCCCGCCGCGTTCGCTGGACATCCGACAAAACGACGCGCGCCGAATATTCGGCGCGCGTCGTTTTGGGCAACCCTGATTTGGACGCGCATAGCCGCCGCGTCCTCTTTGCCGGGCCGGGTGGTTTTGTTGGGCGCCCGTCGCCCGCCAGCCTTGGATTCATTTTCCCGTCGCCGCCAGGCATGCCGCCAGCCGCTCGAGCGTTTCGGTCCGCCCCAAAAGGTCCAGCGTGATTTCCAGATCCGGGGTGGTGGTGGAGCCGGAGACGGCCACCCGCAGGGCGCCGGCCCATTTGCCCATGCCCACGGTTGGGTCGGCTTCGGCCTTGGCGGCAATCCAGTCGTGGGTGGCTTTGCCGAAGCCTTGGGCGGGCAGGGCGGTCAAGGCTTCTTGCAATTGCGCCAAGAGGCCCGGGGCAAAGCCATCGGGGCCAAAGCCGGCTTTGGCCACCGGTTTGTCGGTGAACACATAGGCCGGCGCGACAACGAAGAAACGCCCCAAGCGGAAGGGCTCGGTCAAAGTGCGCGCGCGCGGCTGGTAGGCCTTGCAGAACAAATGCCATTTTTCGCTGCTGGTGAGCAGCGGCGCAAATTCAAGCGGCGCCAGTTGCGCGGTTTGGGTGCTAAAGGCGGCCGGGGTCAGCGCCGCGATGCGCTCGGCATTGAAGCGGAACAATTTTTCGCGGTCGAAGGTGGAGTTGCTCTTGTGGATGCCTTCGAGCGTGAAACGCTCGATGAATTCCGGCAGGTCGAAGCGCTCGACTTCGGTCTTGGGGTTCCAGCCCAGCAAGGCGATGTAATTGAGGATGGTGCTTGGCAGGTAGCCGCTGTTCTTGAAGTCGAGGACTTCGATTTCGGGGAGGGGGACGCCCAAATGGCTGGCGATGATTTCGGCCAAACCCTTGTCGTCGGTTTCTTTTTTCATGAACGAGGCGAACAGCACGGCCTCGATGCCTTCAACCCCCCCCGGCGCCAAGCCGACTTTTTGCGCCGCCTCGCGCGCCACCTTGGCCTTGTCCCGCTTGCTCATCTTGCTGCCGCCGGGATTCATGATGCTGGGCATGTGCGCCCACACCGGCCGGGTGTACTTCTCTGCCTCTGGCATCACCTTGGCCAAGGCATCGAGCAGCGCCGCGTGCTTGGGCGTGTTGGGCAGATGCTCTTGTCCGCGCAGCACATGGGTCACGCCCATCAGGGCGTCGTCCACCACCACCGCCAGGTGGAAGGTGGGGAACCCGTCGGCCTTTTTGATGACGAAATCTTCGAGGTCCTTGCCTGCCACGGAAATGCTGCCAAACACCGCATCGTCATGGGTGATGTCCTGCCCCATGCGAAAGCGCACGGCGCCGCCGTCTTCATAGGCGAAGTCGGCTTTGAGCAATGCCTCGATGTGGCGGTCGTAAATGTCGAGGCGCTGGGATTGAAAGTAGGGGCCGTTTTCGCCCGCCTGGTGGTCGTAGCCGCCCAAGTCGCCCTCGGCCGCCATCGGCCCTTGGTCCCAATCAATGCCCAGCCATTGCAAGTCGCGCAAAATGCCGGCGGCGGAATCTTTGCTGCTGCGGCGTTGGTCGGTGTCCTCCACCCGCAGGATGAACTGCCCGCCGTGCTTCCTGGCGAAGGCCCAGGCGAACAACGCGGTGCGGGCGCCGCCGATGTGCAGGGCGCCGGTGGGGGACGGGGCGAAACGGGTGATGATGGGTTTGGGCATGGGGGGGGGATTGTAAAGTAGCGGCGAGCCGTGTTCACCGGCAACACCCCAACGACAACGCGCGTCGCAAGTGCGACGCGCGTTGTCTTCAAGTGAATTCACGGTGGACGCGACGAGCCGTCGCGTCCACTTTTTTACTCCGCACCCAGCAACACGAAGGCCTTCATGATGAAGTAGCCCAGCAGGCCGGTGATCGGCAGGGTCAGCACCCAGGCCCACACGATGCGCTGCACCACGCCCCATTTGACGGCGGACAGGCGCTTCATCGCGCCCACGCCCATGATCGAGGTGGAAATGACATGGGTGGTGGAGAGCGGGATGCCAAGGTGGCTGGCGCCGGCGATGACCACGGCGGCGCTGGTTTCGGCGGCGAAGCCGTGCACCGGCTGCAATTTGACCATTTTGTGGCCCATGGTTTTGATGATGCGCCAACCGCCGCCGGCGGTGCCGGCGGCCATGGTGCCGGCGCACAGCAGGATGACCCAGAACGGCGGGCCGAACTGCCCCTTGGCGTCTTTGGCCGGTTCGGCCAGCAGGGTGAGGGAGGCGGGCAGGTGGTTGTCTTTGAAGTGCAGGAAGGCCGGCCACTCGATGGCGGCGAGCCATTGCGGCAAATCGAGGTGGGTGGCCCAGTCCGGCAATCCGGTGAAGGCGCCGGCGCCGGCGGCGCCGACCAGGGCCAGGGTCATGATGCCCATGGTTTTTTGGGCGTCGTTGCTGCCGTGGCTGAAGCCCATCAGCGCGGCGGAAACGATCTGCAGCTTGCCGCCGGTTTTTTGCACCAGACTGGGGCGCAAGGCGAAGCGCACGATGATGGCGGTCAGGATGCACATCACCGCCCAGCCCAGAATGAAGCCCAGCACCGGCGAGACGAACATGGGTTTGACCAATTTGGGCCACAGGCCGATGGCCTTGCCATGGTCGTCCACCCCGGCCCAGATCAGGCAGCCCCAGTCCTGGAATTGCGCCATGGCCGCGCCGCACAAGCCGCCGATCAGGGCATGGCTGGAGGACGAGGGGATGCCGCCGACCCAAGTCACCAAATTCCAGATGATGCCGCCAAGCAAGGCGGCCAGCACGGTGTGCTGGCTGATGGGGAAACCCGAATCAATGTAGCCCGACGAGATGGTCTTGGCCACCGCCACGCCGGCAAACGCGCCGACCAGGTTGGCGACCGCCGCCATCATGATGGCCTGGCGCGGGGTGAGCACCTTGGTGGACACCACCGTGGCGATGGCGTTGGCGGCGTCGTGGAAGCCGTTGATGTACTCGAAGGCGACGGCGGCCAGGAGCACGAGGAGGAAGGTGAGCATGGGGGAGGGTCGGCTTTAGCCGACCAAAAATGAGATGAATTTTGAGGCATGCGGACGATGTTCGCATGCAGGAAGGCGTGATGGCAGCCGTGGTCGGCTAAAGCCGACCCTCCTTCAGGAATACTTCAGCGTCACCTGGAACAGCACCTTGCCGGCGTCGCGGCAGCAGTCGATGTCGCGCTCAAGCAGGCCGTAGATGTCCTTGAGGATGATGACCTCCTTGGCGTCCACATTGCCGTGGAACAGGTCCTTGAGCAGGCCGACCATGACCTTGTCGGCGTCGCCCTCGATGGTCTGGAGCTTCTCGTACTCCTCTTGGATGACCGAACCGTGCACCTGCTTGCGCAGGCCGGCGACCATGGTCGCCACCACCTCGGTGGCCTGCACCAACAGGGTCACCTGTTTGCCCACGATATCGGAGGTGAACTGGGTCGGGCAGATGGCCAGGCGTTCGCCGATCTTCTCGGTGGTCTTGGGCACGCGGTAAAGGGCGTTGGACAAGGCTTCGATGTCTTCACGCTCCAGGGGGGTGACGAAGGTGTTGCACAGCTCCTGGGTCACTTTCAGACTGAGTTTCTTGTGGCGGCGGCGGCTTTGCGAGAGGTCGCCCAAGGTGGCGGTGAACTCCGGTTTGCCCATTTGCGACAGCAGGGTGGCCAGCAGGTTGGCGCTGGTGCGCGCCTCGTTGGCGCTGGCTTCCAAAAGGTCGAAGAATTTTTCGTCGCGGCCGATGAGTTTCTTGAAAAAGGACATGGGATTCGCCGGGTGAAAGGGGTGGCTTGGATGAGGATTGGGTGAGGCGCGGATTCTAGGTGCAAGCGGCCGAGGAATGAGCCGCCGGGAGGCCTTTTCGGGTTGGATAGGCGCATAAATAAAAAGCCCCCGACCGGCGGGTCGGGGGCGGTTGCGCCAAGGGCTGGAATCACGCGCCCGAAACGGAATCGCTGTTTTTGTCGGCGCGCGGGTGGTAGGAGGATAAATCGCCTTCGGTCAAACACACCACATCGCGGGCGATGTAGGTGGCATGGTCGGCCATGCGCTCCAATTGGCGCGACAGGCCAAGGTAGGCGATGGCCAGTTCGGCCGAGCGAGGCTGATCCTTGATCATGTTCTGCACCGACTCGTACACGCCGCGGTGGATGTCGTCGACGATGTCGTCCTGCGCGCGCACTTGGGCGGCCAGTTTGGCGTCCAGGGTCACCAAGGCGTTGAGCGACTTGTGCAGCATCTCCTGCACCGTGCCGCTCATGCCGGCGAGGTCGAAGGGGATGTCCCCGGCCGGGCGGTTGGCCAGCATCACGGCGGACTCGGCCAGGTTGGAGGCCAAATCGCCGATGCGCTCCAGGTCGGAATTGATCTTGAGCACGGCCACGATGTAGCGCAGGTCGAAGGCCACCGGCTGGTAGAGGGCCAGGGCGTGCAGGCATTCCTCCTCCAGTTCGATTTCGGCGTCGTCGATGGAGGGATAGTAGGATCGCGAGGCAAACGTGATCCGATAACCGGCCTTGCGAAACAGGTCGGCGGTGGCCTCCTGCAGGCTGCCGGCGGGAATTCCGAGCTTAAGTCGTTTTTCAGACATGGTTTGGGGAACTCTATCGCAGCGCGAGGCGGAACAGCCGGTCCGGATGCGCCCTAGCGGGCCGGACACCAGATCTTGACTGGCCTGAAATTAAACGATGCGCGCCCTGACTGCCACCGAGCGTTGCCA
>CAZVNU010000002.1:0-232 GCA_964628335.1 uncultured Phycisphaeraceae bacterium | reverse complement strand
TCGATTTCGGCGTCGTCGATGCCGTCGTCCTTGGCGATGACCGCGCGCGCCAGTTCGGGGTCGCGGGTCAAAATCGCGCGCACCGAGTCGGCCACGCTTTCTTCGCACAAGGCGCCCATGTGCAGCAGTTCTTTGCGGATTTTTTCAAGTTGGCGGGACAGCAGCATGGGGACTCCAAAGGGGGATCGGGGGACGGGATTTCAGGATCGCAGGGGCAGGTGGATGCGGAAGG
>CAZVNU010000001.1:0-28763 GCA_964628335.1 uncultured Phycisphaeraceae bacterium | reverse complement strand
TCCAGAAGTTCAAAAACAGCCGAATTTATGGGAAATTTGACCGGACACTACTGGGGGGGAATAAAATCTGGCGCATCAGGAATTCGTGTGGCTGGCGAGGGGGGCGTAGCGCGCCAGCCACACGAATTCCTGAGAAAAGACCAGGAACGGCATCCGACTCTATAGCGGAGTCAATCGCGGGCGAGTCTAACCTGACTCCTCTATGGGGTCAAGCCGCGTTCATGCCAGTGACTACAAAATCTTTTGCACCCTGCTCAAGGAGTGGCGGACAGAGGCGAAGATGTCACAACGCCAATTGGCATCGCAACTCAACCAGACCCAGTGCTACATCTGGAAATGCGAGGCAGGCGAGAGGCGGATTGATCCCATCGAATGGATCGCTTGGATTGAAGCCACGGGAACGCCACACAAGACGGCATTCAGCAAGGTCAAGGAACTGCTCACGGTGCAGTAAAAACAGGAACGGACCAAAAAGGCCCGAAAAAACCCGCCTCATCGGCGGATTTTTACCTTCATGGGCGGTACTGGACTCGCATCCGCGCAGCGCGATCTTTCCCCGTGATCTGGCGCGCCACAGGCGCGACAGGGTCGCTGGTTCTTTGGCGTGGCGACTGGGGAAATGAAAAGACCCGCCGTTTGGCGGGCCATTATGGGCGGTACTGGGCCAGACTATCGCCCAAGATTCTCGTGAAAAACAAGAGGAGGCCCCCCAAAACCAAGACAAAGCCCAAGACGGCGTGCTGGGGTTACTGGCAGAATTGGCCAGTCTGCCGCCTGAAAAGGTCGCGGCACTGCGGGCTATCCTTGCTTTGCTCAAATAGAACGGCTGGAATGCCGCTGGAAGCCGCCCATGGCGTCAGATGGGGAATAGGGTGGCTAAATTGGCGAAGCGTCCTGGGGGCATTCAGGCCGCTTTGTGGGGCTTGGACGGCGCAATAGGCAATGCCACCTCCACCACCTTGACAAGTAACGAAACCCCTTCATTCTTAATTTTGTTGAAAGAGTCGGAAGTGATTACCTGGGCCTATATCGCCAAGCCCACCGCAGGCGGGCCATCAAAGGGGAGAATAATGGGCTTGGCGGTTTCCAGCCCTTTCGACGGATTCCAGCGGCACAAAAGGATCACGGTGTCTTCATCGTCCTCCAAAGCCTTTGGCACTCGTTCCAACTCGATCCAGTCTTCAACTTCTTTCGTAGCGGCAGTCTTGACCATTTTGGGCGGGATCAAATCCCAGTGGTAAATAATCGCGCCTGTTCCATCCATCCCATGCTTTTTGAGTAGCCCATATTTCATGTCGAATCTCCTTGAAGGGTTTGCTTGCTCTAAGGAACTTCACATATCAGGGAGTGGATTCCTCTTCGCATGGCCAAAAAGGAGGCGAAACTGAAATCCATCAAAACCATACAAGCTTTAGCCAAGGTCGATTTTTTGATCCATGAGGTCAAACCATCACGCCGCACTTCAAAACAAGATGTTTTCTAACAAATTGACACTTGAAAATGCCCTCAAGCGTGCTGGTTTTGTTTTCGCCATTTACAGGTTTTGAAAACAGGGTCGGATTGAGGGCATCGGCCATCGGAGGTTGGAATGCCTGCTTTCTGCGGGGCGCAATTTTTCTGCGCTGGGAATTAGATTTCAAATCTATTCCGCCATTCCACCATGGGTGCCACCCCGCCGATGCCTTTCCACAGGAAAAGGGGAAATCCAGAATCATTTTCCAGTCTTGTGGCGCGGATGATTTTTTGGCGGAAAGAAAAACACCCTCGCCGTTTGATGGCGAAGGGCGTTTGAAAAATGGCGACTACTGAAAACATTTTGCTATCCCATCAATTGCTTTTTTTGCGTCCGACATGGCTGTTTGAGGGGACTTTGTCGGCGCGTCTTTTTCTTCTTCAAGCCGTGAAAGATACCCGTTAAGTTTCGCCTTGAGATCGTTCAGGTCTTTCTTGAAATCGTCTCGTATCGCCTTCTTGGGGTCTGTTGGAGTTTCAAACATCATTCATCCTTTGCCCATTTCGGGCGTTTCGAGTTTGCCTCCACAGTGGTAGCGAGGCGTTGCAAAAAAACATTTTTGTCGATTCGTTCACTTGCTCTTGGATTGACCTGCGATGGCTGCGGGCCCACAAAGTTGAAGTTGCATTTGAGATCCGTCAAGATCCGTTCCCTCCAGAACGGTATAACTGGGAGAAACATGGAAGTGATCGTCCATTTTCAGTATGACCGCACCGCCACCCCCAACCTTGCTGAACCGCACATTCACTTTGTATTGATATTCAATGTCGTCGCACTTTTCAATGCTGGTAATTGTTCCTCCGTCGTAGATGCTGGAAGGAAAGCTTTTTGAGAACTCGCTTTTAAGTATCTGCAAACGCTCCTTGGAAACCGAGGGATAGGAGTCATTCACAGCCGCAGAGGTGGCGGAAGCGGCGTCTTTCTTGCCGCACCCAATTACAAGGAAGCAGGAGGCAAGCAGGAGGACGGGAAGGACGGGATTTTTCATCGGCTGACTCTCCAAAGAGTGGTGGGGGAAAAGGTCTTGCTTCTAAAAATGAAGCAAGGGAACTGTATCTAACCTCCTTTCCATCGTCAAGGCATCTTGGCCCGATTCTGGAAGCACGGAAGGACGCGCTTACCTTGCTTCCAAAATGAAAGCAGGACGCCTCCATGACCCCAACTACCAAAAACTGTCCGCCACCCTACGGGACTGGCGGGAAGATGCTGGTATGACCCAACGGGACTTGGCCGCGAAACTCAAGGTGGCCCGAAGCCAAGTCCACAAATGCGAGACATCGGAACGGCGGGTGGATGCGATTGAGTTTGCGCAATGGGCATCAGCAACAGACAGACGCCGCGAGGCGTTGAGATTGTTGCAGCGGTTCTTTTGAAATGCCAAGGTATCGCATCTTGCTATTCTCTCGCCACCATGCCAAAACTCCTTACTACTACCTTTGAACCCTTCAACTTTGGCGGCACGGACTTGGGCGAGCGCATCAAAGAGCAACGCACGGCCCTTGACCTCACCCAGTCGGAAGTCGCCGAAGCAATGGGCATGGATCGAACCGTGGGCCAAGTGAACATTGCGGGATGGGAGCGCGGAACCCGCCGCCCTTCGGTAGAGGCACTTTGTAGGCTTGCCATTGCTCTCTCCTGTACGCCCAACGATATTTTGGGCTTTCCGTTGAAAAAACAGGACAAGCGGAAGCGATGATTTTGATAACAACAAGATGCTATATCGCTACTTGCGATAGTTTCCGTGAATGATTCTGAAGAATTATTCACGGATTTTTCTGCCGACCCTTGACCATTAAATAGCAAGTTGCTATTATTTCGATATGAAAACCCCATGCTTCTCGTATCTTCGCGTCTCCTCTCTTGGCCAAGTCAATAATGGCACGGGGCTGGATCGCCAGCATGAGGTGTGTCAACGCTATGCAAAGCGAAACGGGCTGGAAGTAGTGGAAGTGTTCCGCGAAGAAGGCGTGAGCGGGACGACCGAAGGGGCCACCCGCCCCGCCCTCTCCCGCTTGCTCCTTGCCGTCAAAGAGCAAGGCGTGAAGGTAGTTCTTGTGGAAAGAGCGGATCGTCTAGCAAGAAGCCTCATCGAATCTGAAAAAATCTTATTGGTACTGAAAAAGATGGGCGTTTCTGTCATCAATGCGGAATCAGGTCAAGCCTTGACCGATGACACGGGATCACCTGAAAAAGTAATGATCCGCCAAATCCTTGGCAGCATTGCCCAATTTGACAAAAATTGCATCGTGCAAAAACTCCGCCATGCCCGTGATCAGAAGAGCATGGCCGCAGGTGGTCGGCGCGTGGAGGGGGTTAAACCTTACGGCGTGCTCCCAGGTGAAGAGGCCGTCATTGAGCGCATCTTTGAACTTCGGCGCAAACCAAAAGGGGCACGCCGCCTCTCTCTCGCCAAGATTGCCGACACGCTCACCCAAGAAGGACGCCAGACACGCCAAGGCGGACGGTGGCAGGCGCGGACAATCCTTGGCATCCTCCAGCGGGGTAAAGCCGCATGATGGGCACCTGTCGGTGCAGATCAAATCTCCCCGCAGACGGTTCAGGATTGACCATGGCGGCAGTTTTATCCAACGGAATCGGATTCTTGCGCGAATTTTTGACAGAAAGGGTCGGCGGCATATAACTATGGCATGAACACGATCCGCCCCTACAACCAAGTGCGTCTAGACCTTCCCCTATCATGGTCAAGGATTTTCGGCTCACTTCGCTTCGCCTCAAAAAACCGTATAGCCTGTCGGCTATCCAGTTTTGTTTCAATAACTTGCAATCATCCAATTTACAACCTAAAGCCACGCCGAATCCTGTCACTCCGCCTGAAAAGTCCAAACCACAATTCATCAAAAACACACGCGGTTCGCGCCAGCGAATCGTGTGTGCTACGACACGGAGCAAAGCGAGTGTCGTAACTAAACCACGAAGGCAACAGGCGGATTCGCCTGTTCCTTCAAAAACAAGCCTTCATTTAAGCAATTGCCCAAAAGTTAGGATGATTTTGTTAGTAGGCGAAATTATGTGGGAAAAGAGTTATTCGCTTTCACAGCACTCCCGTATCTGACTTCAAGACCTGAAGCCAAACCCATGAGAAGTTATAGATTTATCGCGCTCATGGAAGCCAGTTCAAGGAGTTCACCCTCAAATTCTGACCTTTTCGTTTCGTTTTTTAACGCCGTTTCCCAACCGCAGGAAATTATCCATAGCGGTTGCAAGTGTTTTCAATCACATCGCGTATACCAGTGCCTTCTGGATTTAGCAAAAACATGTGAAGTTTTCCACTTTAGCGGGGTTAATAATCCCGCCTCGGCCGACGCATTTTTTATAGTCATTGCCCTCCAGAGACTCGCGCCGTCACGCACTTGGGCATCTCCACATCTTGCCAGATCATCAACGCTTCACAGCGAGACTCGACTTACAAGAGGGACTATGCCAGACTTACCTATGATTACAACGGATGTTCTGCATTTTTGTTGGCGCAAACACGCCACTCTAAACTAATTATCGTCAAAAAGATGTTTTTCCTTTATTTGATATTTATTTTTCTTTTCGCCATATCTAATAGAGATATTTGCACCCCCGCACATCTTCATGGGCAAATGTGTTTTTTTCGGCGCAAATTAGCAGAACTGAATAGGAATCTTGGGTGGTGGTTTAGACAAAATAGAGGCACGGCGTATAATCAATCATCGCCGCCTAGAATGGCCCATAGGCCATTCTAAAGCCTGCGCCACTAATAACTAAAAGAGGAATAAAAGGGCCTTCCAGTCCTTTGAGTCTATCCCCTTGTCCATTTTTATTCCAACCCAATCTCTCGAAAGGAGAAAACCATGTTAGACCTAGACGGATTGAAACAAGCCCAAGCAGTAGCGGAGATCGTGACGCGAGAACTTAGAGGAAAGTTGCTCACCCCCTTGCTTTTGACGGATGCGGAGGCTGGAGCATTGCTTAGTGTGGGGGCCGATGCCATCCGCGCCATGGCAGAGCGGGGAGAGTTGGAGCGCATCCCCGTAGGAGAGAAAGGAAAGCGCATAACACGCTCTTCAATTGATAGATATATCCAGCGATAGACTGACATCTTGACACCCGAACAAAGACCTGGTATCCAGGTCACAACTTCCGAAAGACTGCATAATGAACGCCCACACAACCCCAAAAGCCGCCAAGAAACCCGCATTTTCAAACATCATTTACTTCCGCCAACCGATTACGGGAAAAAGAGTTGAATTCCGTACAGGATTGAAGAATGAGCGCGAATTTCAGAAATGGAATGGCTATGTCTACGCTCTCAAGGATGCCATTGATCATGCCACGGAGCCAGCGGAGGATGCCCGTAAATGGGCGGAAAGCCGTCCATACGAAGTCCGCCAACGCTTAGCCGCCCTTGGTCTTGTCAAGGCCGCAACATTGCTTCCCACGGGACTGAAGGCTTACATGGAGGCGTACACCGCCACGAAATCACATGCTGCAACGGTTCAAAAGGAAACCACCATGCTAAGTAGGCTTTTGAAGTTTTTCCCCGCGAATTTCCTTGTCCGCAACCTGACCAAAGGGGCCGTCATTGATTGGCAAAATAAGATGCGGAACGCAACCTACAAGAAGGGCGAAAAGACCGTGAAGTACGCGGAAAACACCATCCGCAAAGATGCCTGCATCTTGAGGGCCGCATTGGAGTGGGGTGTATCCCATGGAGTTTTGCGGGAGAATGTCGCCAAGGGCAAGGAAATCAAGGTGTCCGTTACCCCTGCCAAGGCGGATAGACGCTACAAAGTGGGGGACGCGGAAGCCCGTAGAACCATGCAGGAACTGAAGGGTGAGTACCGCCCCTATTACGCCCTCTTGCGCTGGGCTGGCCTGCGCAAGGAAGAGCCAAGGCTTTTGCGCTGGCAAGACCTCAATTGGGATAGCCTTTCAATCCGCATCAAAGAAACCAAGCCAGGAAGACCTGGGCGAACCTGCCCCATGTTTGACGGGACGCCAATCCGTCAAGAATTGGCGGCGTACTGGAAAGAAATGGGGCGTCCCACGGAAGGACTGGTGTTCCCCGAAATCCATGGAAAAAGCGAAGGGGCGATCACAAACGCGATCACAAGGGCAATCAAAGCGGCAGGACTGGAAAAGTATCCCCGCTTGTGTCAATCCCTGCGATGCACGGCATCCAATGAGATTGAAGACAAATATGGTGGGAAAAAGGAGGCCGCATGGGTAGGGCACTCCATGGGCGAGGCTGCACGCTCCTACCTGCGAACTGGGGAGGAAGATGTTGTTGAAGCCGTGAAGGAAGGGCTGGCGGACAAAGTTCTGTCTGACACTTTTTCTCAAAAAACGCAAAACCAAGACAAAACCCAAGACAGAACGCGCCAGAGCGAGGCCGTGGCAGCAAGTGAGGCCGCAGCAGAAAACTTCAAAAAACACGGAGAAAAGCGAGAAAACAAGCCAGTCCAAAAAAAAGCCCACATCGGAAAGATGTGGGCCAAGTGGGCGGTACTGGGCCAGACTATCGCCCAAGATTCTCGTGAAAAACAAGAGGAGGCCCCCCAAAACCAAGACAAAGCCCAAGACGGCGTGCTGGGGTTACTGGCAGAATTGGCCAGTCTGCCGCCTGAAAAGGTCGCGGCACTGCGGGCTATCCTTGCTTTGCTCAAATAGAACGGCTGGAATGCCGCTGGAAGCCGCCCATGGCGTCAGATGGGGAATAGGGTGGCTAAATTGGCGAAGCGTCCTGGGGGCATTCAGGCCGCTTTGTGGGGCTTGGACGGCGCAATAGGCAATGCCACCTCCACCACCTTGACAAGTAACGAAACCCCTTCATTCTTAATTTTGTTGAAAGAGTCGGAAGTGATTACCTGGGCCTATATCGCCAAGCCCACCGCAGGCGGGCCATCAAAGGGGAGAATAATGGGCTTGGCGGTTTCCAGCCCTTTCGACGGATTCCAGCGGCACAAAAGGATCACGGTGTCTTCATCGTCCTCCAAAGCCTTTGGCACTCGTTCCAACTCGATCCAGTCTTCAACTTCTTTCGTAGCGGCAGTCTTGACCATTTTGGGCGGGATCAAATCCCAGTGGTAAATAATCGCGCCTGTTCCATCCATCCCATGCTTTTTGAGTAGCCCATATTTCATGTCGAATCTCCTTGAAGGGTTTGCTTGCTCTAAGGAACTTCACATATCAGGGAGTGGATTCCTCTTCGCATGGCCAAAAAGGAGGCGAAACTGAAATCCATCAAAACCATACAAGCTTTAGCCAAGGTCGATTTTTTGATCCATGAGGTCAAACCATCACGCCGCACTTCAAAACAAGATGTTTTCTAACAAATTGACACTTGAAAATGCCCTCAAGCGTGCTGGTTTTGTTTTCGCCATTTACAGGTTTTGAAAACAGGGTCGGATTGAGGGCATCGGCCATCGGAGGTTGGAATGCCTGCTTTCTGCGGGGCGCAATTTTTCTGCGCTGGGAATTAGATTTCAAATCTATTCCGCCATTCCACCATGGGTGCCACCCCGCCGATGCCTTTCCACAGGAAAAGGGGAAATCCAGAATCATTTTCCAGTCTTGTGGCGCGGATGATTTTTTGGCGGAAAGAAAAACACCCTCGCCGTTTGATGGCGAAGGGCGTTTGAAAAATGGCGACTACTGAAAACATTTTGCTATCCCATCAATTGCTTTTTTTGCGTCCGACATGGCTGTTTGAGGGGACTTTGTCGGCGCGTCTTTTTCTTCTTCAAGCCGTGAAAGATACCCGTTAAGTTTCGCCTTGAGATCGTTCAGGTCTTTCTTGAAATCGTCTCGTATCGCCTTCTTGGGGTCTGTTGGAGTTTCAAACATCATTCATCCTTTGCCCATTTCGGGCGTTTCGAGTTTGCCTCCACAGTGGTAGCGAGGCGTTGCAAAAAAACATTTTTGTCGATTCGTTCACTTGCTCTTGGATTGACCTGCGATGGCTGCGGGCCCACAAAGTTGAAGTTGCATTTGAGATCCGTCA
This sequence comes from uncultured Phycisphaeraceae bacterium, assembly GCA_964628335.1. Classification (GTDB taxonomy): domain Bacteria; phylum Planctomycetota; class Phycisphaerae; order Phycisphaerales; family Phycisphaeraceae; genus CANIYR01. Next base: position 20,259 of record CAZVNU010000001.1, on the reverse strand, counting down.
AGATCCGTTCCCTCCAGAACGGTATAACTGGGAGAAACATGGAAGTGATCGTCCATTTTCAGTATGACCGCACCGCCACCCCCAACCTTGCTGAACCGCACATTCACTTTGTATTGATATTCAATGTCGTCGCACTTTTCAATGCTGGTAATTGTTCCTCCGTCGTAGATGCTGGAAGGAAAGCTTTTTGAGAACTCGCTTTTAAGTATCTGCAAACGCTCCTTGGAAACCGAGGGATAGGAGTCATTCACAGCCGCAGAGGTGGCGGAAGCGGCGTCTTTCTTGCCGCACCCAATTACAAGGAAGCAGGAGGCAAGCAGGAGGACGGGAAGGACGGGATTTTTCATCGGCTGACTCTCCAAAGAGTGGTGGGGGAAAAGGTCTTGCTTCTAAAAATGAAGCAAGGGAACTGTATCTAACCTCCTTTCCATCGTCAAGGCATCTTGGCCCGATTCTGGAAGCACGGAAGGACGCGCTTACCTTGCTTCCAAAATGAAAGCAGGACGCCTCCATGACCCCAACTACCAAAAACTGTCCGCCACCCTACGGGACTGGCGGGAAGATGCTGGTATGACCCAACGGGACTTGGCCGCGAAACTCAAGGTGGCCCGAAGCCAAGTCCACAAATGCGAGACATCGGAACGGCGGGTGGATGCGATTGAGTTTGCGCAATGGGCATCAGCAACAGACAGACGCCGCGAGGCGTTGAGATTGTTGCAGCGGTTCTTTTGAAATGCCAAGGTATCGCATCTTGCTATTCTCTCGCCACCATGCCAAAACTCCTTACTACTACCTTTGAACCCTTCAACTTTGGCGGCACGGACTTGGGCGAGCGCATCAAAGAGCAACGCACGGCCCTTGACCTCACCCAGTCGGAAGTCGCCGAAGCAATGGGCATGGATCGAACCGTGGGCCAAGTGAACATTGCGGGATGGGAGCGCGGAACCCGCCGCCCTTCGGTAGAGGCACTTTGTAGGCTTGCCATTGCTCTCTCCTGTACGCCCAACGATATTTTGGGCTTTCCGTTGAAAAAACAGGACAAGCGGAAGCGATGATTTTGATAACAACAAGATGCTATATCGCTACTTGCGATAGTTTCCGTGAATGATTCTGAAGAATTATTCACGGATTTTTCTGCCGACCCTTGACCATTAAATAGCAAGTTGCTATTATTTCGATATGAAAACCCCATGCTTCTCGTATCTTCGCGTCTCCTCTCTTGGCCAAGTCAATAATGGCACGGGGCTGGATCGCCAGCATGAGGTGTGTCAACGCTATGCAAAGCGAAACGGGCTGGAAGTAGTGGAAGTGTTCCGCGAAGAAGGCGTGAGCGGGACGACCGAAGGGGCCACCCGCCCCGCCCTCTCCCGCTTGCTCCTTGCCGTCAAAGAGCAAGGCGTGAAGGTAGTTCTTGTGGAAAGAGCGGATCGTCTAGCAAGAAGCCTCATCGAATCTGAAAAAATCTTATTGGTACTGAAAAAGATGGGCGTTTCTGTCATCAATGCGGAATCAGGTCAAGCCTTGACCGATGACACGGGATCACCTGAAAAAGTAATGATCCGCCAAATCCTTGGCAGCATTGCCCAATTTGACAAAAATTGCATCGTGCAAAAACTCCGCCATGCCCGTGATCAGAAGAGCATGGCCGCAGGTGGTCGGCGCGTGGAGGGGGTTAAACCTTACGGCGTGCTCCCAGGTGAAGAGGCCGTCATTGAGCGCATCTTTGAACTTCGGCGCAAACCAAAAGGGGCACGCCGCCTCTCTCTCGCCAAGATTGCCGACACGCTCACCCAAGAAGGACGCCAGACACGCCAAGGCGGACGGTGGCAGGCGCGGACAATCCTTGGCATCCTCCAGCGGGGTAAAGCCGCATGATGGGCACCTGTCGGTGCAGATCAAATCTCCCCGCAGACGGTTCAGGATTGACCATGGCGGCAGTTTTATCCAACGGAATCGGATTCTTGCGCGAATTTTTGACAGAAAGGGTCGGCGGCATATAACTATGGCATGAACACGATCCGCCCCTACAACCAAGTGCGTCTAGACCTTCCCCTATCATGGTCAAGGATTTTCGGCTCACTTCGCTTCGCCTCAAAAAACCGTATAGCCTGTCGGCTATCCAGTTTTGTTTCAATAACTTGCAATCATCCAATTTACAACCTAAAGCCACGCCGAATCCTGTCACTCCGCCTGAAAAGTCCAAACCACAATTCATCAAAAACACACGCGGTTCGCGCCAGCGAATCGTGTGTGCTACGACACGGAGCAAAGCGAGTGTCGTAACTAAACCACGAAGGCAACAGGCGGATTCGCCTGTTCCTTCAAAAACAAGCCTTCATTTAAGCAATTGCCCAAAAGTTAGGATGATTTTGTTAGTAGGCGAAATTATGTGGGAAAAGAGTTATTCGCTTTCACAGCACTCCCGTATCTGACTTCAAGACCTGAAGCCAAACCCATGAGAAGTTATAGATTTATCGCGCTCATGGAAGCCAGTTCAAGGAGTTCACCCTCAAATTCTGACCTTTTCGTTTCGTTTTTTAACGCCGTTTCCCAACCGCAGGAAATTATCCATAGCGGTTGCAAGTGTTTTCAATCACATCGCGTATACCAGTGCCTTCTGGATTTAGCAAAAACATGTGAAGTTTTCCACTTTAGCGGGGTTAATAATCCCGCCTCGGCCGACGCATTTTTTATAGTCATTGCCCTCCAGAGACTCGCGCCGTCACGCACTTGGGCATCTCCACATCTTGCCAGATCATCAACGCTTCACAGCGAGACTCGACTTACAAGAGGGACTATGCCAGACTTACCTATGATTACAACGGATGTTCTGCATTTTTGTTGGCGCAAACACGCCACTCTAAACTAATTATCGTCAAAAAGATGTTTTTCCTTTATTTGATATTTATTTTTCTTTTCGCCATATCTAATAGAGATATTTGCACCCCCGCACATCTTCATGGGCAAATGTGTTTTTTTCGGCGCAAATTAGCAGAACTGAATAGGAATCTTGGGTGGTGGTTTAGACAAAATAGAGGCACGGCGTATAATCAATCATCGCCGCCTAGAATGGCCCATAGGCCATTCTAAAGCCTGCGCCACTAATAACTAAAAGAGGAATAAAAGGGCCTTCCAGTCCTTTGAGTCTATCCCCTTGTCCATTTTTATTCCAACCCAATCTCTCGAAAGGAGAAAACCATGTTAGACCTAGACGGATTGAAACAAGCCCAAGCAGTAGCGGAGATCGTGACGCGAGAACTTAGAGGAAAGTTGCTCACCCCCTTGCTTTTGACGGATGCGGAGGCTGGAGCATTGCTTAGTGTGGGGGCCGATGCCATCCGCGCCATGGCAGAGCGGGGAGAGTTGGAGCGCATCCCCGTAGGAGAGAAAGGAAAGCGCATAACACGCTCTTCAATTGATAGATATATCCAGCGATAGACTGACATCTTGACACCCGAACAAAGACCTGGTATCCAGGTCACAACTTCCGAAAGACTGCATAATGAACGCCCACACAACCCCAAAAGCCGCCAAGAAACCCGCATTTTCAAACATCATTTACTTCCGCCAACCGATTACGGGAAAAAGAGTTGAATTCCGTACAGGATTGAAGAATGAGCGCGAATTTCAGAAATGGAATGGCTATGTCTACGCTCTCAAGGATGCCATTGATCATGCCACGGAGCCAGCGGAGGATGCCCGTAAATGGGCGGAAAGCCGTCCATACGAAGTCCGCCAACGCTTAGCCGCCCTTGGTCTTGTCAAGGCCGCAACATTGCTTCCCACGGGACTGAAGGCTTACATGGAGGCGTACACCGCCACGAAATCACATGCTGCAACGGTTCAAAAGGAAACCACCATGCTAAGTAGGCTTTTGAAGTTTTTCCCCGCGAATTTCCTTGTCCGCAACCTGACCAAAGGGGCCGTCATTGATTGGCAAAATAAGATGCGGAACGCAACCTACAAGAAGGGCGAAAAGACCGTGAAGTACGCGGAAAACACCATCCGCAAAGATGCCTGCATCTTGAGGGCCGCATTGGAGTGGGGTGTATCCCATGGAGTTTTGCGGGAGAATGTCGCCAAGGGCAAGGAAATCAAGGTGTCCGTTACCCCTGCCAAGGCGGATAGACGCTACAAAGTGGGGGACGCGGAAGCCCGTAGAACCATGCAGGAACTGAAGGGTGAGTACCGCCCCTATTACGCCCTCTTGCGCTGGGCTGGCCTGCGCAAGGAAGAGCCAAGGCTTTTGCGCTGGCAAGACCTCAATTGGGATAGCCTTTCAATCCGCATCAAAGAAACCAAGCCAGGAAGACCTGGGCGAACCTGCCCCATGTTTGACGGGACGCCAATCCGTCAAGAATTGGCGGCGTACTGGAAAGAAATGGGGCGTCCCACGGAAGGACTGGTGTTCCCCGAAATCCATGGAAAAAGCGAAGGGGCGATCACAAACGCGATCACAAGGGCAATCAAAGCGGCAGGACTGGAAAAGTATCCCCGCTTGTGTCAATCCCTGCGATGCACGGCATCCAATGAGATTGAAGACAAATATGGTGGGAAAAAGGAGGCCGCATGGGTAGGGCACTCCATGGGCGAGGCTGCACGCTCCTACCTGCGAACTGGGGAGGAAGATGTTGTTGAAGCCGTGAAGGAAGGGCTGGCGGACAAAGTTCTGTCTGACACTTTTTCTCAAAAAACGCAAAACCAAGACAAAACCCAAGACAGAACGCGCCAGAGCGAGGCCGTGGCAGCAAGTGAGGCCGCAGCAGAAAACTTCAAAAAACACGGAGAAAAGCGAGAAAACAAGCCAGTCCAAAAAAAAGCCCACATCGGAAAGATGTGGGCCAAGTGGGCGGTACTGGACTCGAACCAGTGACCTCATCGATGTCAACGATGCGCTCTAGCCAACTGAGCTAACTGCCCGGGGTGCTCCCGAAGGAGGGGTGGGGATTGTAGGCAAGGCCGGCTTTTGGGGCAAATGGGGCGGCATCCTTTAGAATTGCGTCCCTTTCCCGCTTTTCCTTTCTTTTATTTCACAGCCCCCTCCCCATGCTCATCACGCTTCCCGACGGCAAAACGCTTGACCTCCCCGCCGGTTCTTCGGCCTTCACGGTGGCCTCGTCCATCGGCGCGGGTTTGGCCAAGGCGTCCATCGGCGCGCGGGTTTCGTTGCCCGGCGCCAAAGACAGCCAATTGTGGGATTTGCACCGCCCGCTGCCGGGTGATTGCGCCATCGGCATCGTCACCTGCCCCAAGATCGGCAAGGACGGCACCACCACCTACCGCGACGACAAGCACAAGGCCGACGCGCTGTTCCTGCTGCGCCACACTTGCGCCCATGTGATGGCCGAGGCGATTCTGCGTCTGTACCCCACGGCGCAATTGGCTTACGGCCCGGCGCTGGAGCACAATTTTTATTACGACATGGCGTTGGAGACGCCGATCTCGTCGGATGACTTCGGCAAGATTGACGAAGAGATGAAAAAGATCGTGGCGGAGAACCGCCCGCTCACCCGCTTTGAAAAGGATCTCTCCGACGGCATGGCGCGCCTCACCGCCGAAGGCAACAAGTACAAGATCGACAATGCGCAGCGCGCCGTCACCGGCGGCGCGACGGTGTTGTCGTGGTATGCCACCGGCACCCCCGAGCAAAACTTCGAGGACCTCTGCCAAGGCCCGCACATCCCCGCCACCGGCTTGATCGGCGGCTGCAAGGTGATGTCGGTCGCCTCCGCGCACTGGCACGGGGATGTGACCAGCGACCGCTTCCAGCGCGTGTATGGCACGGCCTTTTTCACGCAGGCTGAACTGGATGCCCATTTGAAGATGCAGGAAGAAGCCCGCGCCCGCGACCACCGCGTGCTGGGCCGCCAGCATGGTTTGTTCTGCATCGATGAAAAGGTCGGGCAAGGCCTGATTTTGTGGAAGCCCAAGGGTGCCGCCCTGCGTTTGGAATTGCAGAAGTTCATCAGCGAGCATTTGGAGCGCCAGGGCTACCACCATGTGTTCACCCCGCACATCGGCAAGCTGGAGCTGTACCGCACCAGCGGCCACTTCCCCTATTACAAAGCCAGCCAGTTCCCCCCCATCATCGACCCCGCCGACATGGAAAAATTGGCGCACGAGGGCTGCTCGTGTTCCGACATCGCCAACAAATTGGACAACGGCCAACTCGACGGCTACCTGCTCAAACCGATGAACTGCCCGCACCACATCAGCATCTACGCCAGCGAAAAGCGCTCGTACCGCGACCTGCCGTTGCGCCTGGCCGAGTTCGGCACGGTGTACCGCTTCGAGCAATCCGGCGAACTCGGCGGCATGACCCGCGTGCGCGGCTTCACCCAGGACGACGCCCACCTGTTCGTCACGCCGGAAACCTTGGCGCAGGAAGTGCAGGGCTGCCTGGATCTCGTGAAGATCGTGTTCAACACGCTGGGCATGAGCGACTACCGCGTGCGCGTGGGCCTGCGCGACCCGGACTCCAGCAAATTCGTCGGCAGCCAAGAGCAATGGGACGCCGCCGAAAAAGCCTGCTTGGATGCGGCCCAATCGCTGGGCGTGGCCTACAGCGCCGAGCCGGGCGAAGCGGCCTTCTACGGCCCCAAGATCGACTTCGTGGTCAAGGACTGCGTCGGCCGCGAATGGCAGTTGGGCACCGTGCAGGTGGACTACCAATTGCCGCAGCGCTTCAAGTTGGAATACATCGGCGCCGACAACACCCCCCACGCCCCCATCATGGTGCACCGCGCGCCCTTCGGCTCGATGGAGCGTTTCGTCGGCGTGCTCATCGAGCACTTCGCCGCCGCCTTCCCGCTGTGGCTCTCGCCCGAGCAGATCCGCATCCTGCCGATCTCGGAGAAATTCCTCGGCTACGCGCAAGAAGTCGAAGCGCATCTCAAGGCGCGCCACTTCCGCGTCACGCTCGATGAAAGCAACGACCGCATCGGCGGCAAGATCAAAGTGGCGCAGGACGAGAAGGTGCCCTACATGCTGGTGGTGGGCGGCAAGGATGCCGAAGCGCGCACGGTTTCCGTGCGCCACCGCAGCGGCGGCGAACTCGGCGCCATCGCGCTGGATGCCTTCCTCGACGGCGCGACCGCCGAGCGCGACGGGCGGGCGCTCGTCAGCGCGCTGGTGAAGTGAGACAAGGCGGATCCTTCCGCATGGCTCCCTAAAAGTCCCAAAAACGCGCGCCGCCGGGCGCGCGTTTTTTCATGCATCAACCCGGGAAGCCGCGCACGGCCGCGTAGATCAGGATGGCCAAACCGGCGGCGGTCTTGATCAGGATGCCAAGCAAACGGCCCAATGCGGCGCGCAGGCCGATCTTGGCCGCATGGGCGCCGGGGCGGCCGACCCACAACACTTCGCTGGCCAGAGCCCCCAGGAAGGTGCCGGAGAGCACGCCGATGATCGTTCCGACGATCGGCACCGGCACCAGAAAGGTGAGGAGCAATCCGCCGAGCAATCCGCCGGCCATCGCCCCGAGCATGCCGCGCTTGGAGCCGCCGGCGGACTTGGCGCCGGCCGCGCCGGAGAAGAACTCCGCGAGTTCCGCCAGGCACGCGATGCCCGCCAACAGGGCGACCGATTCCCAAGAGGCGTGCACGCCCCAGTCCGTGGCCCAGCCGTAGGTGGCGTGGGCGACGATCATCAGCCACAGGCCGGGCAAGCCCAGGAGGTTGATCCACAGGCCGGCGAAAAGGAGGGCAATCAGGAGGCAGTAGAGGAGCCAGGGCATGGGGGAAGTATCGCCGATGGGCAGAACGCCGGTCATCGCGGATCGGGTTTCCGCCCGCAGGAGATCACCCCGGTCACCACGCTGCTGGACACGGAACGGTTCCCGAAGGAAAAGATCGCCGAGCTCTATCTGGCGCGCTGGCAGCAGGCATCCATACGCCGAAGCCTACCGCCACATCGCCCTCGACCACGCCTTCGCTTCCTGCGCATTGCTGCGGGCTCGATGCCCGCAGCAATGAAGGGTTGGCGTCAAGACATTGTCTCATCCCATGCCCACTAAAAATCGCGGCGTTGAGCCGTGATTTCGTTTGGCAGACTGAAGTCCGCCCTCCCGGTAAACTGGCTCCGTGTTTTTCACTTCTTGCGAAGCCTTGCTGGCCGCCCATCAATGGGAACTCGGCACCATTCATCGCCGTGCCGCGGGACGCTTGCCGCATTGGGAATTGTCGGGTGCCACGCATGCCATTACCTTTCGTCTGGCGGATAGCTTGCCGCAGGAAAAACTGGAGGCATGGGACAAAGAGCGCACCATGCTGGAATCCAAGGCGCAAAAAATCGGCGGCATTCTGCTGGATTCAGAATGCGAGCGTCTGGCCATCTTGCGTGGACAGCGCATCCAACATTGGCTGGACCAAGGTTATGGCGAATGCGTTTTACGCCAACCTGAAATTGCCGACTTGATGCAACAAACGATGATTCGTTGCGACGGTGAGCGCTACGATTTGTTGGCTTGGTGCGTGATGCCGAACCATGTGCATGTGATCCTGCGCCCCTTTGAGGGGGAAACGCTCGGCAGAATCCTGCAATCGTGGAAAGGGGGCTCCACCCATCGGATCAATCCGATGCTTGGTCGAACGGGAACACTCTGGATGCGTGAATCTTTCGATCGGTTGATCCGCAACAGGGAGCATTTGAAAAACGCCGTGATCGATGTGATGGACAATCCAAAGCAGGCAGGTTTGAGGCATTGGCGCTGGTTCGGCGTGGCCAACGGCGTGGAGGAGTTATGGAAAGTCTCCAATGCATAAACCGGGAGGGCGGACTTCAGTCTACCAAGCATTTTCACGGGCTCAATGCCCGTGAAAATTAAAAGGTCGACGCCAAGAGGTTGTCTCATCCCATCTCCACTAAAAATCGCGGCGTTGAGCCGCGATTTTGTTTGGCAGACTGAAGTCCGCCCTCCCAGTCATTTCATCAGCGGCCGGTCGCTCATCGGCCACAAAATCCAATCCCCTTTCACTTCGCAGTTTTCCCAGCGTTGGGTGGCGTGGGTGTCGTCTTCACCGGCGCGGTTGACCGGTGCATAGCCGCCGTCATCCTGGCGGTCGCCGCCGACGGAGTAGACGATGGGTTGCCCCTTTTCGTCCAAGCGGTAATGCAGTGGGCCGCCGGTGATGGGGTCGACCGGAAGTTGCGGCAAGCAAGCGGGGACCAGTTCGGCGAGTTGTTGCGGGAAGGCGTGGTGGGCGAGGCGGTGGCGGTGGAGGGCGATGCCGAGTTCGAGGGCGGAGTGGGTGGCTTGGGCGCGGGCGGTATTGCGGCGAAGAAGAGAAAGATCAGGCAGAAAAATAGCCCAAAATGGAAAGCGGCCAATGGGGTGAAAAAAGTCCGCAGAACAATTGGATTCATAAATTTTTTGAGACGGTGTTCCAGGCATTTTCCAGAGGGGAATAGCGGCTTCTTCCCTCAGTTGGTCAAAATAATCCGTCACCATTGCTGCGGCCTCTTTGCGAGACGCTGTGATCAAGGCAATGCCGCCTGAGCGCGTGCCGCCAAAAGTGAAGTGCCCGTCGCCATGGCCGTCATCGGTGTAATGCATTTGGATGATGGAAAAAAACCAAGCCCGCTCGCCATCAAGATGGAAAGCAGAAACGGGGTTTTCCCGCATCAACTGCGCCAAGGATTGCAGTGTGTGAACATCAAACGCGTTGGGGTTTTGCTTTAGCGCACGCGCCAATGCCTCCACGCCATGGTTGCCGACGGACTTGGCCGTCAACTGTGGCATGAGCAACTGCTCTTGGCTTAATTGCCGCGCCAATCCCAAAATGGCCCGCAGGTCGGCAATCCCTTTGGCGTTGTTTTTCTCCGCAAAGGCATGTCGCATGTCCGCGGCCAGAAGATGGGTCGCCTGTTGTAAAGAAGACAACTGTGGCGTTGCAATGTGCAGCAAGCAGGAGTCCAGAATTTCTGGGGCAGTCAATGCCACGCCGCCCTTGTATTCGGAGCAAAGAGTGATGGGTGGGGATTGCCCAGAGAAGAACGCAAGGTCTTCTTGATGAACGCCATTGCGCCCGAATTTGACTCCCAAATGCCGCATTTTGGCTGCGCTGCGAAAAGCGTCAAGTTCTTCTTGATGGGCGGCCAATTCGCGGGCAATCAAATTCCAGGCGGGTGCTGCATGCTTGAAAGTGTCATATGACCAAATGGCACCGGCAAAATTCGCCGGCCGCTTTTCCTCATCCTCTCCCACCTCCTCCCACTTCTCTTCCTCCCGCAACGCCGGCCATTTTGCAAGCGCCTCCCGATAAATCGGCCAAGCCCGCTCAGACTCCGGCGTGGCCATTGCCACCGCGTTGATCTCTGCCAAGTAATCGGTCTTGATCACCACTCGATCCATCGCATAATAAACCGTCAATCCCGCATACACCACCACCAGCGCCAAGAAGCCACGTGAAACCCATTTGAACCCATGCCACCACAGCGGCCGCTGCCGCTCCTTGCCGCGAAAAATAAGTTTCGCTGCGATTTGGGCATCGCCGAAATGTTTCACCAAGTCGTCGGCGCTTTCGCCGGCATCCAATCCATCCTGAAAATGCGCGATCAATTCATGGCATACGGCGACTTTTTCCAATGGCCACAACTTTCGTTGCTTGCAGATTTGCGTCACCACGGCTTGCATGGTCCCAGGCAAAGCGCAAGCCGTCAGCGTGTTTTTCCAATCCAAACGACCTGTCGCACCTTTGCCACGCAACAGATCGCGCAGCGGCGTGTGTTGCAGGCGCTTTAAAAATTGTTTCCAGTCATTGGGCGGGGGCAAAGCGCCATTCATGGCGCCACCCCCTTCACTGGCGCGCCGCCAAGGCCCAGCGCCCCCATCGCCTTGACCAAGGTCTTCCAGCGCCCTTCTTCCGCCACCAAGTGTTTTTTGCCGGCGCTGGTGAGGAAGTAATACTTGCGCGGCTTGCCGTTGGGGCCGTCCTCCGCGCGCGAATTGACCAGGCCTTTGGCCTCCATGTTGTAGAGCATGGGGTAGAGCGTGGATTGGCCCATGTCCAGCACGCCGCCGCTTTGGCGCGACAGGGCTTTGACCAGTTCATAGCCGTACATCTCCCCGCGCGAGAGTTGTTTCATCACGGCCAGGGGGCCGGCGCCGCGCATCAGTTCTTTTTCGATTTTCATGGGTGGCCTGCAAAAAAGGAGAGTACTATGTGAAGCATAGTATTGGATGGAAGCATAGGTTGGCAATTCTTTTTTCCCCGGAGGGCTGGCTTGGTCAAAATCTGCCTCTAAAATCCTCCCCATGCGCCTGGCTCCCCCCCTATTGGCCCTTTTTCTTCTGCTGTCGCCCGTTGGCGCGGCGCTGGCCGCCGGCGTGGCGCCCAAGCGCCGGCCGTTGCCGCCGCGCAAGCCGGAAATCAAACTGAGTGAATTGAAGGCGCGTCCGGCGGATTATCAACCTTCAGGGGCGCCTTACGACTGGACCAAAACCAAGCAGGCGGAGCGCGATTGGTTCCACAAATACGACCAGTCCATCATCATGAAGTTGCAGTTGTCGCAAAGGTTGGAAGACGGCGAGTGCGAAGTGTTGATGAACTTCGACCAGGCGCTCAAGGTGATCGAGCGTTTGGACGGCATCACCTGCGAGGTCAACAAAATCATTTATCTGGTCGGTTGGCAGGGCAACGGCACCGCCGCGCGCGCGCCGGATTGGACCCTGGTCAATCCGCAACTCAAAGGCTCCAGCAAGGACGCGCTCACGGGTCTGCGTCGCCTGATGGTCGAGGCGCGCAAGCACAACACCACGGTGAGCCTGCAACTGAACATGTCGGATGCCAGTGAAGACAGCCCGCTGTGGGCGGAGTATCTGGCCAAGGATGTGGTGGCCAAGGACAAGGCCGGCCAGCCGATCAAGGACCATGTGGCCGACGGGGCGCAGTTTTACCGCCTGAGTTACGCCAAGGAATGGGAAACCGGCCTGGCCAAGAAACGCATTGATGCATTGATGCAGGCGATTCCCGAGTTGTACGAGTGCAAGCAAAGCGCGATCAACGGCCGGTTTTACGGGCACACCATCATGCTCGACGGCTTCCGCACGGTGCCGCCGCCGGTGGTGGATCCCAACGCGGGGCAAGACGCCTACAAATCGGTGTTTGACACCGGGCCGGTATCCAAGGGTTTCGAGGGCATCAGCCCGTTCCTGGGCTACACCTATGAGCAAGAGGCCGCGGCCCAGCGCAAAACCTTCCGTTATTTCCGCGATTGGCAGGTCGATGTGGTGTGCGATGAAAGCACCATCGGACGCATCGACCCCTTCATCGGTCTGCAGCCGTTCGCCTGGCATTACAAAAAGCCGTTCAAGAACGACAAGACCAAGCCCGAGGTGGTGCCCTCGCTGTATTACGGCACCAAGATGCGTCTGATCGAAGAGATGAAACAGGAAGAGCGCGATTGGGACGGTTTGCGCGACCAGTTCGCGCTCAAGGCCGCGCCGGCACTGTTTGAGAATTGGTACCGCGAGCGCCATGGCAAACGGCCGACGGCGCAGGAATGGGGCAAGATGTACGATGGCCAAAAAGGCGATTGCTTCATCCCTCTGCCATGGTGGAAGGGCTACAACGACGACCAGCACCCCATGTTGATTTACAGCATAAAGGGTTACGAGGCCAAGCCGTGGGAATTGCCCAAGGGCTGGGAGTTGACCAAGTTCGTCAACATCGTGCGCATCACTGCCAGCGGCAAACAACTGGCATTGCAGCGTCTGCAGGTGGCCAAAGGCACGCTGTTCATCGAGATTCGCCCGCGTGAGATGTACATCGTGCTGCCGGAGTGGTGATCTTCTTCCCTGTTTCATTGCGCGAAAAACCCCGCGTCCTGCGGGGTTTTTTCCACGACCGATTCCGGAAAGGGTGTGGGCTGTCTGCGGATAACCGCAAAGGCTGGTGCTTCCATGCACCCACCCCCCCGAAAGGGGAAAATCCAAGTCGGCAGAGTCGCTGTCAAAGGGTTCGTCGGCTGCACCCGACACCCACCGGTCTTCATCCTGAAGATTGATCCGATGGCGATGAACCCCCTGCCCCAACGAACGGCATCCTGCCGCTCTGCCAACCGTCATCAGCGCGGCATCCGTTTCGCAACGGGGCCGCGTTGTGGTTTCCGCATCCGTGCGGAATGTTTTTTGGTCATCCTGACCCCGGGTGAAGCATCCTGCTTTCCCGCCGGCATCCTTGCCGAATCCGTCGGGGACTCCGTCCCCATGTCTTGAGGCGCCACATCCTGCGGCGCATCGATTTGATTTTTCAAACTCAATCCTTCTTCAGCTTGGCCATGCGCGGGTTCATCAAGATGCCGGGGTTCTTTTGGAACAAGCCCTGCCTTTTGAGTGCCCACGCTTCGCGGTCGCGCACTTTGAGGTGATCCTTCACCCCCAGGATGACTACCTCGTTGCCCAAGCCGACCTGCTCCAACAAATCTTTCGGCACCTGCACGCGTCCTTGCGTGTCGAGTTCCACCTGGCGGGTGGAGGCGTGAAAGATTTCTTCGTAAGCCAGCAACTCTTCGGGCGCCATGTCGGAGTTCTCCAACTCGGCGGCCCGCTTCTCGAACACCTCCTGCGTGTAGAAACACAGGTGGGCACCGTCGTCGCCGGGCACCACGAACAGGGGAACCGACTGCCCCTCCACCTGTCCTGCGCCGCGTTGGATTTGACCGCGGACGCCGGCCGGGATGGCCAGGCGACCCTTGGTGTCAATCGTGTGCTCGTAGGTTCCGGTGAAGATCATGGTGGGAACGCCGTTCATGGGGACGCGTGGGATATTACCCCACTTCGCCCCACTTCGCAATAAAATCTAGGGATTTTGTGGGAAGTGGAGAAATAAGTGGGTGTTCAGTGGAGAAAAAGTAGAAAAAGAAAAATACGAATAAAAGACGAACATTTGAAGGGCGTAAAATTTCTCCCCGGACGATTGAATGTGATTCATGCTGTGGTATCCTTCCGCCTTCACTTTTACGAAAGGACTGCGCATGGCTTCTGTCAAAAATCAACCGCGTTTGGGCAAGGGCTTGTCGGCCTTGATTGGCTTGCCCAAGCCGCAACCCGTCAAAATTCCCGCCGCCGCGCCGGTGGCGCCTGCACCCAAGGTCGATGTTCCACGGGGAACACCACCGGCCAAAGCGGCCGTCAAAGCGCCCGCCGTGCCGGTGCCCAAACCCGCCAGCGTGGTGGTGGATGTGGCCCACAACACCACCCACCCGGTGGCAGAGGTCAAGCCGGCGGTAGAATTGCCGATCACCGAGTTGCCGGTGAACCAATTGCGCCCCAATGGCCATCAGCCGCGCCAGCGCTTTGCCAATGCCGCCCTGCAAACCTTGGCTGACTCCATCAAGCGCGATGGCGTGATGCAGCCGCTGGTGGTGCGCCCCACCACCGACCAGGCCAAGCCTTATGAGATCGTGGCCGGCGAGCGCCGTTGGCGCGCCGCCCAATTGGCCGGCGTCACGGTGGTGCCAGTGGTGGTCAAGGTGCTGACCGACGAACAGTCCGCCGAATGGGCTTTGGTCGAGAACCTGCAACGCGAAGATTTGAACCCGATTGAAAAGGCCGAGGCCTTTGAACGCCTGGCCAAAGACTTCAAATTGACTCATCAGGCAGTCGGGGAGCGCGTGGGCCTGGACCGCGCCACGGTGTCCAACCTGTTGCGGTTGCTGTTGCTAGGCGCAGATTGCCGCAAATTGGTCGAAGACGGATTGCTGTCCATGGGCCATGCCAAGGCGGTGGCAGGCCTGAGTGATGTGGCCATTCAAAAGACGGTGGGCGCCCGTGCCATTCAAGAAGGTTGGTCGGTGCGCCGCATGGAAGCCGAGGTCAAGCGCCTGCAAGAGCCGGCCAAGCCCAACCCGGCGGTGGCCGGCCCGGTGGCCAAAGGCCTGGCCGGTGGCTCGCACCTGGCTGATTTGGAGAAACAAATCGCCGCCCAGCTCAAGACCCGGGTTGAAATCAAGACCGGCCGCAAGAAAGGCGCCGGCACCCTGTCCATCGTGTTCCATAGTTTGGATGAATTTGACGCCATCTTGGAACGCTTGGGCGTGGTGGTGGACTGAGCAACCATGTTCCACGGGGAACACTGGGAAGGCGGACTTCAGTCTGCCAAACAAAATCGCGGCTCAATGCCGCGATTTTTAATTGACGGCCTGTTTGTGCAGGGCTGGCGGGACACCCGCGCTCCAACACCCGCCAGCCCTGCTGTTTGTGTTAATCACAAAGAAAACACAGGCATTGAGCCTGTGTTTTCTTATGGCAGACTAAAGTCCGCCCTCCCAGTGTTCCCCGTGGAACCTTATTGGCGCGGGCCGCCTTGCCCCCGATTGCCGGTGTTTGACTGTGGGAAGCGCGCTTCGCCACCGCTGGCCGGGCGTTTGACCCCGCCGCCACTGCCCGAAGCGCGGGTGGCACCTTGCGGGCCTGCCTGATTTTTGGCCTTCTTTGCCGCATTGATTTTGGCGCGGGCCCGGTCATCGGCCTTGCGGGCGCGGATTTGGGCGATGCGGTCAGCCAACGGAATCTCAATCTGGTCGCTTTTGGCCTTGTAATCGAAATCCGGCAGCGTGATGACCGGCAATTGCTTCTTGATCGCCCGCTCGATGGCGCGCAGGTCGCCACCTTCGTCGGGGGACACAAAGGTGAAAGCCTCGCCGGTCTTTTCGGCGCGCGCGGTGCGGCCGACGCGGTGGATGTAATCCTCCGGCACATTGGGCACATCAAAGTTGATCACATGGCCCAACTCCTTGACATCAATGCCGCGCGCGGCGATGTCGGTGGCCACCAAAATCTGGTATTTGCCTGATTTGAATCCTGCAAGTGCTTGTGTGCGCTGTGCTTGTGATCGATTGCCATGGATGCGTTCGGCTTCCACCTTGTTTTGCACCAGGAATTTGGCCACCCGGTCGGCGCGGTGCTTGGTGCGGGTGAAGACGATCGCCTCCTGCATCAGACCTTTTTGGATCAGGTGCAGCAGCAGGTTGGGCTTGAGATCCTGTGACACCGGGTACACCGCCTGGGTGATGCCGCTGGCCGGCGCTGCGGTGCGCTCCACATTGATCTGCACCGGACTCTTGAGCACCTCGCGGGTCAGCGCGGCGATGGCCGGCGGCATGGTGGCGCTGAAGAACAGCGTTTGGCGCTTGGTTTTGGGCAGCATGCCCAGAATCCGCTTCACATCCGGCAAAAAGCCCATGTCGAACATGCGGTCGGCTTCGTCGAACACCAGGAACTCCAGCCCGGCCATCTTGGCGTAGGGTTGGCGCATGTGATCCATCAAGCGGCCGGGGCAGGCCACGATCATGTCCACCCCCTTGCGGAAGGCATGCTCCTGCGGGTTGGGGCCAACGCCGCCATAAACAGCGGCCGCAGAAAGGCCTGTGTGTGCACCCAGGTTGTCGAAATCGGCCACGATCTGCGCCGCCAGTTCGCGGGTGGGGGTCAAAATCAAGCAGCGGGTGATTCCGCGCGGCTTGCCCAGCAACTGGTGCATGATCGGCAGCAAGAATGCCGCCGTCTTGCCGCTGCCGGTTGAAGCGCAGGCCAGCAAGTCTTTGCCCGCCATCGCATGCGGAATCGATTCCGCCTGGATCGGTGACGGCTTGACATAGCCCAAGTCTTTGATGCCCTTGACAAGGCTGGGATGAAAATTGAAAGCAGAAAACGCCATGGGAAATCCAATCGTAAAGGTAAACACCGGCAAAATACCGACCAAGGGTCGGGACGCCGGAGAGAACCGGCGCAAGAAGGGGGGTATGGTACAGCCATGGAGGTTTTGGCTGGGTTGACGCCTGCGCCCGGGAACGCGGGACACCCGTCCCGCTCAAAGCAAGTCTTCCTCAAATTTGCGGGACGGGTGTCCCGCGTTCCCGGGCGCAAGCGGGTTGGACGGGAGCGCAAGTCATCCCGATTCACTTTTTCACCTGCTTGCGCGCAGACTTGGCCACGGCTTTTGCAGCCTTCGCCGAATCCACCGTTTCATTGAGTGCCCACACCGGCAAATCGTTAGTTGGATGAATGGCGCTCTTGCGCTGCGCGAGGGGTTTGCCGCCGCGTGTCAGGGTGACGAATTCGGCGAAGGTGGCGACGACGTCCAAGGCGCAGGCGTCGGCCATTTCGAGGAACTCGCTGATCGAGCAGCGGCGCAGGCCGCGCTCGTTGTCGGTCACATGCTTTTGGGTGCGGTGAATCTTGGCCGCCAACTCCACCTGGGACAGATTCGCCCGCTTGCGCATCTCCCGCAGGAACCCCGGCAACTTCGCGTTGACTTGGCGGTGCAGGCCGCTGTCGCGCGAGGTGGGTTTTCTGCGCAGGGCGGGAATCGGCATGCGCGGCACGATGGCGCAGGTTGCGGATTATGCCAAATAGGAGTATTCTGAATAGGTGTAGGAAGGCCTCTTGCCCAACAGTTGCGCAGTCAGTTATCCAAAGAAAGATTTCATGCCACAACAACAACATCCCATCTTGGTTCGGTTCC
This sequence comes from uncultured Phycisphaeraceae bacterium, assembly GCA_964628335.1. Taxonomy (GTDB): domain Bacteria; phylum Planctomycetota; class Phycisphaerae; order Phycisphaerales; family Phycisphaeraceae; genus CANIYR01. Next base: position 2,794 of record CAZVNU010000001.1, on the reverse strand, counting down.
TCAACGGCACATCAGTGTCTTGCTCTCGAACAGGAAACAATGCAGCATGGCTGTGCTCGTGCGGTCGCCAAATTCCGCTTGTCGGGTACTCCGATGGGATTCAAGGACAGCCCTATTCAGTAGTGATTTGCCCTGGTTGCAGCAAGCAATTTCGTGTTGTTGCGTCAGGATTAAAAAGAGTTCCAACACATGTTCAGGAAATTTGATTCTGCCCTGTCATCCTCATCGCCATGATTTGCGAATTTTGTTCCACCTCCATCCCCTCCTCAGCTACATCTTGTCCTGGATGTGGTAGCGCCATTTCATCAGGTTCATCTGCCGTTGCACCCTCATCCGGGAGCAGATTGGACCAAAAGATCGCACGCCTTGAAGAAGAGGTAAGGAGATGCAATGAGGCCCTCATAAAGGCGGAGAAAGACGCCTCCCCAGGGTGTTCGCTTTGGGCGTCTTTTTTTGCCTGTTGGCCCATAGCGTTGATTTGGTTTTTTTGGTATCGCCCTAGGCAACTCCGCATCCCCCGTGAATTGCTTGCTGTTGCTGAGAAAAACCTTGCCGAAGCCCGCAAACAGCAGGACGGTGGGTTCTAACTTTTTACTGGAAAAACCATGCCCATCGTTGACCTCTGCAAATGGAACGCCCCGGCGGATCTCTTCGCCGCAAAATACCCCTCCAACGAACTCTCCACCTGGACCCAACTCCTGGTCTCCGAGTCGCAGGAGGCGGTCTTGCTCAACCAAGGCAAGATGATTGGCCCCTTCGGCCCCGGCCGCCACACGCTGGACACCCAGAATTACCCCTTCCTCGCCACTTTCTTCAACCTCCCTTTCGGCGGGAAATCGCCGTTCACGGCGCAAGTCTGGTTCGTCAACAAAGCCGTCAAACTCAATGTGAAGTGGGGCACCGCCACCGCGATGATGGTCAAGGACCCGGTCTACAACATCATCCTGCCCGTGCGCGCTTTCGGCCAGTTCGGCATCACCGTCACCCACACGCGCAAGTTCCTGACGAAACTCGTCGGCACTTTGCCGTCCTTCGATTCCGCCACGGTGTCGGAGTATTTCAAGGGCATCCTGCTCTCGCGGATCAAGGATGTGGTCGCCAAGCGCATCGTCAACGACAAGATTTCCCTGCTGGAAATCTCCGCCCACTTGACCGCCATCGGCGCGGATTTGCAGGCGCAATTGGTCGCGGAATTCGAGGAATTCGGCCTGGGCTTCGTCAAGTTCACGGTGATGTCCATCAACACGCCGGAGGATGATTCCTCGGTCAAGAAGTTGAAGGACGCGCTTGCCCGCAAGGCGGAGTTGGACATCCTGGGCACCAATTACCAGCAGCAGGAATCCTTCAAAGTCATGCAGACGGCGGCAGGCAATGAAGGTGCCGGCATGGCCATGGCTCCCATGATGGGCGCCGGCATGGGGCTAGGCATGGGCGCCACCATGGGCGCAGCCATGGGGCACTCGGCCGTGCATGTGAATCCGCAGGCCGCGCCCGCCCCCGTCCCCGCCACGCCGACGGCCCCAACCCATCCTTGCGACAAATGCGGCAATCCCCTGCTGCCCGACGCCAAGTTTTGCGCCAAGTGCGGTGATTTCGTCAATCGCTGCCCGGCGTGCGCCGCGGACAACCCCGATGGCGCCAGCAAGTGCGTGAAATGCGGTGCAGGGATGCCGGTGCCTTGCCCCGGCTGCAAGAAAGAGGTGCCTTCCACTTGCGCTTTCTGCCCCCACTGCGGGACCCCCACCCAGAAGAAATGCGCCAAGTGCAGCGAAGTGCTGCCGCCCGGCGCGGCTTTTTGCATGACCTGCGGCACCAAGGCTTAGGCGGACGGATGGGGTCTTCCTCCACCCCTTCGGGGTGGCGGGCACTGGGGCTTGTTTTCCAGGGGTTTCACCCCTGGCCAGGGACAAGCACCGCTTCGCGGTGAACGCACGCATGGCTTTCCAACCCGTCGCCTCTTTTATCAATCCATTCCATGTCCACCAAACCCGCCTCCCCCTTCCCCCTTCTGCTTCTCGTGTGGCTGCTGGCCATGCTCGGCATCACTTTCGGCGTGGCGCATTTGGCGTGGGGGCTGTCCGGCCAGAGTGAAAAATTCTGGCTCAATTTGGGCGCGGTGGTGGCGATGGAGGTTTTCATCGGCGCGTCGTGGCTGTTCATGGGCTGGCGCAAGCAAAGCCGCATGATCGCCGTGGACTTTGGCTTTGCCGGCATTGCAGGCTTGTATCTGCTGGCCACCTTCGCCATTGTTCTGATCGGGTTGTTGGATATTTCCATCAACACCCTGGGCGTGCTGCACCTGCTGGCCGCCGCCGGCTTCCTCACCCTGTCGTTCATCTTCATCCTGGGGCGCGGCGCGGCCAAGGCGTCGTGGGAAGCGATGGACGCCCGCCAACGGCCGATGGCGCACATGCGCGCCGAATGGCGCCGCATCGCGATGGAGGCGCCCGCCGACGCCGCTCCGGACATCCAAGCCGAATTCACCCAACTCGAAGAAGCCCTGAAATACGCCACCGACGAATCCTTCCCCGGCGGCGAAGCCCAAGACGGCGTGGTGCAAACCCGGCTGGCGGAATTGAGCGCTGCGGTGGATGGATTGCCCGCAAGCGCGGACCCGTTCTTGGCCGCCGGCCGCCGTCTCAAACAGGCTATCGAAGAGCGCGAAACGGTGATGAAGCAGTTGCGGGGCCGGGGGTGACAGATGGGGAAGGCTGGATTCAAGCGGGACGGGTGTCCCGCAGGGCTGGCGGGTGATGGAGCGCGGGGGTCCCCACCCGCAAATGCCGCCCGGGGC